>JALYLE010000022.1 GCA_030774375.1 Chloroflexota bacterium
GGGTCCTTGGGGTGATGGACCGCGTTGAAGATGTTCCGCAGGAAGCTTGCCACCGTAACGCCGGGGATGGCGCTCGGGTACTGGAAGGCCAGGAAGAGTCCCAGTCGAGCGCGCTTGTCCGGCGACATGCCAAGGGGCGTCGGCCCTGCCAGGAGGTCGTGGCCCGCCCAGGTGATGCTCCCTGCGGTGACTCGGTAGTCGGGGTGCCCCATCAGCGTGTAGGCCAGGCTCGTCTTGCCCGAGCCATTCGGACCCATCAGGGCATGCACCTCGCCCTTCGCGACGGTGAGGCTCAGCCCCTTGAGAATCTTCTTCTCGCCGATACTGACCTCGAGGTCATTGATCACAAGCTGGTCGGTCATGGTCTCCGTCATGAAGCGGTCGGTTGAATGGTTGGGGCTCTCGAGGCGTCGCGAGCCGCTGCTTGCGCAGCGGCATGGGCGGCGACCCGGCGTTTCCGGACGGCCGGTGGATAGGGCGGCCCGCCACCGGCGGCGGCTACCTGGGCCAGGTTCGTCGCACTCAGCGTCCCGGTGAGTGCCTCATAGATCTGCTGAAAGAGATCGTGGACGCTGCAGGGCTGGGGGCGATCGCAGGCCTCGAGGTTCCCGACCCCGGCGCAGGGCATCTCCAGGAGCGGGCCCTCCAGCGCCCGCACTGCGTCGGCGAGGCTGATCTCCGCCGCAGGTCGGGTGAGCTCGTAGCCTCCGGCCTGACCACGGGTTGCTCGTACCAGCCCTGCCTCACGCAGGTCGCGGACGAGCTGCTCGAGGTAGGCATGCGGCAACTTCTCGGCGCGGGCCACCCCGGCTAATGAGATCGGTCCTTCGCCGGCGTGCCGAGCCAGCTGCGCCAGGACGCGGATGCCGTACTCGGTGCGCGTGCTGATCTTCACGGCGCCTCCTAGACCTCGACCTGGACGTCATCGCCCACGACGCGTGCCACATAGGCGGCTACGGGCCGCACCGGTGGCAATGCCAGCACGCGTCCGCTGAAGAGGTCGAAGCGCCCTCCATGGCGGGGGCACTCGACGGCCTCGCCATCGAGCTCACCCTCGCCGAGGACGCCGCCGTCGTGGGTGCAGACGTTCTCGATCGCGCCCCATTCGTCATCCTCGGTATGGCCGACGCAGAGTGATCGGCCGTCGAGCTCCACGACGCGGACCGTGCCCGGAGTGAATTCCGATACCTGGCCGACCGTCACGAAGCGGCCCTGAGCCTCAGTCGCTGCCATTGCGCTCACGCGGCTGCCCCCGTCTCATCGAACCCCTCGACGTGGCCGATCCGGTCGGCGAGCGCGGCGAGCATGGCGCTGCGCACCGGCTCGACGGGGATCCTGGCGATCACCTGCTCGAAGAAGCCGCGCACGATCATGCGCTGCGCCTCATCGGGATCGAGCCCGCGGGTCTGGGCGTAGAAGAGCTGCACCGGGTCGATGGCGCCGGCCGTCGCCCCGTGTCCGCAGCGCAGCAGGTCGTTGGTCTTGATCTCGAGGACCGGGATCGGCTCTGCTCCGGCATTCGGGCTCAGCAAGAGGTTGCGGCACTCCTGGTAGGAGCTCGTCCCCCGCGCCGTCTCCTGGACCCGCGTGACGCCATAGAAGGCGGCGCGCGCACGGTCGTAGAGCGCCGACACGTAGAGGAGGTCCGAGGTGGTGTGGTCGGCCGAGAGGTCCTGGAGGCTGTTGATATCGATGTGCTGGTCATCGCCAGCGGCAAGCAATCCAAGCAGCAGGCTGGTCCCGCCCTTGCCGGCCATGCGGACATCGAGGCCAAGCTTGCTGACCCGGGATCCGACCTCCGTGTTGAGGGCCGTGACGTTCGCGTCCTGCCCGACCTCGACGCGCTGGGCACCGACGTTCCAGACCGCGTCCCCAAGGCGCTGCAGGTTCGCGTAGCGGACTCTCGAGCCCTGATGGGCGTGGATGGCGACGGTGCCCCCGAACCAGCCCGGGGCACCGTCTGGCGAGACAAGCTCCTCGAGGAAGGTGACGCTGCTCCCTTCCTCGGCCACGACCAGGGTGTGCGGAAGGAAGGTCACGTCCGAGCGTGGCTGCGTGATCCGCGCGATGAGCGTGCCATCGACATCCAGGCCGCGCGGCACGTAGAGGAAGGTGCCGCCCGTCCAGGCCGCCTGCGAAAGCGCCCAGAAGGCTGCGTGCGAGTCGACCGGCTCTCCCTGACCGAGGTAGCGACGGATCAAGTCCGGATGCTCGCGCGCCGCGGTCCCGAGATCGCTGAAGATGACCCCGCGGTCGGCCAGCCGGACATCGGGAAGGACGGGGCGGAACTCGGCCTCATCGAGCAGCTCGCCGTCGCGCGGCAGCTCCTTCAGCGAGGTCCTGCGCCACTCCTCCTCAAGGCCCGTCGGGAAGGGGGTCGCCTCTGCGCGCTCCCACCATGCACGACGCAGCTCACGCAGCCACCCG
Organism: Chloroflexota bacterium; assembly: GCA_030774375.1. Next base: position 2,428 of record JALYLE010000022.1, read on the forward strand.
GGCTCATCGTGACGTTGCGAATAGCGCTCGATTGCCGGCCACGCGATCGCCGCAGGTTCCAGCGCCTGGACTGTCACCGTCGCCACCTGGCGGCTGCGCCCATACCCCAGCGGCCGGCGCTCGGCCGGCGAAGGCTCCGCATCGGTTTAGCCGACTGCGCCTTCCATCTGGAGCTGGATGAGGCGGTTCATCTCGACCGCGTACTCCATCGGGAGCTCCTTGACGATCGGCTCGATGAAGCCGTTGACGATCATGGCGGCCGATTCTGCCTCGGTCATGCCACGGCTCATCAGGTAGAAGAGCTGCTCCGAGCCGACCTTGGAGACCGTCGCCTCATGACCGATGGTGACGTCTTCCTCGTCGATCTCCATGTACGGGTAGGTGTCGGAACGCGCCTCGTCGGAGAGGATCAGCGCGTCGCATCGCACCGTTGAGCGCGCCTTCTTGCAGCCAGGGTAGACCTTGATCAGGCCGCGGTAGCTCGTTCGGCCGGTGCCCTGGCTGATCGATTTGCTGGTGATGAGGCTGGTCGTGTTCGGCGCGGCGTGGATCACCTTGCCGCCCGCGTCCTGGTGCTGACCGGATCCGGCGAAGGCGATCGACAGGACCTCGCCATGCGCCCGCTCACCGAGCAGGTAGATGGATGGGTACTTCATCGTCACCCGGCTGCCCAGGTTGCCGTCGACCCATTCCATCACGGCGTCCTCGTAGGCCACGGCCCGCTTGGTGACCAGGTTGTAGACGTTGTGGCTCCAGTTCTGGATCGTCGTGTACCGGACTCGGGCGCCCTTCTTCACGATGATCTCGACGACGGCGGAGTGCAGGCTCGCCGTGGAGTAGGTCGGCGCGGTGCAGCCCTCGACGTAGTGCACGCTCGAGCCCTCGTCGGCGATGATCAGCGTCCGCTCGAACTGGCCCATGTTCTCGGTGTTGATCCGGAAATAGGCCTGCAGCGGCAGCTCGACGTGGACTCCCTTGGGCACATAGATGAAGCTGCCGCCAGACCAGACCGCGGTATTCAGTGCCGCGAGCTTGTTGTCGTTGGGCGGGATCACGGTGCCGTAGTACTCGCGGAACATCTCCGGGTGCTCTTTGAGCGCCTGGTCGGTGCCCATGAAGATGACGCCCTGCTTCTCGAGGTCGGCCCGGATGTTGTGGTACACGACCTCGGAGTCGTACTGCCCGCCGACGCCCGCGAGGTACTTCTTCTCAGCCTCGGGGATTCCCAGCTTGTCATACGTGCGCCGGATGTAGTCGGGCACGTCGTCCCAGGACTGCACAGCCTTGTCGGTCGGAGCGATGTAGTAGTAGATGTCCTGGAAGTCGATCGGGGCCAGGTTCGCACCCCAGGTCGGCATGGGGCGCGCCTCGAAGTGGCGGTACGCCTTGAGGCGGAGCTTGGTCATCCACTCCGGCTCACCCTTGAAGCGGCTGATCTCGGCAACCACCTCGGCGGAGAGCCCTTTCCTGGCAATGTTGAGGGACTTCGCTTCGGCATCATGCCACCCGTATTTGTAGTTATCCGGTAGCTGACTGAGTGCAGGGTTTGGAAGGGCCATCTCACCTCGTCGCGCGCTCGACGCGCTCAGGGTCACAGAAATCCGACCGATTTGGTCGGTGATGGGGTGATTGTCGCCCAGAAGCGGCTCGCGGTCAATCTCGCCTGGCGCTCAGTGGCCCTCGCGGCATGCTTTGTCGACGCTGCCTGTGCGCCTCTTGCGGGACGAACCGAGGATCCCGGGCGCCGCGTACGGCTGGCTCATTCCGCCCTTGCCCGCGCTCAGTCGGCT
>JALYLE010000023.1 GCA_030774375.1 Chloroflexota bacterium
GTGCGGGCCCTTCCGGTGGAGCAGATCGCGGGCCGACTTGACGATCGGTTCCGCCTTCTCACCGGCTCGAGCCGGATCACGGTGCCTCGGCACCAGACACTTCGACAGACGATCGATTGGAGCCACGACCTGCTCGCGGATGACGAGCGCGCCGTCTTCAGGCGGCTCGCGGCCTTTGTCAGCGGCTGCTCCCTCGAGGCCGCAGAGGCAGTCTGCGCCGGGCCTGGGGTCGATGCGTATGCGGTCTTCGACCTCCTCAGCCGCCTCGTTGACAAGTCCCTGCTGGTCGCCGACACCGAGGGGACGGAGGCCCGCTATCGGCAGCTGGAGAGCGTCCGTCAGTACGCGCGCGACCGCCTGCTCGAGTCAGGTGAGGCCGCCGAAACGCTACGCCGGCACCGAGACTGGTGCCTGGCGATGGTCGCGGGGGCCGAGCCGGCATTCTTCCAGGGCGCGGAATCGGCGGAGTCTCTGGAGCGCATCGAGCGCGAGCACGACAACTTGCGAGCGGCGTTGCAGTGGAGCCTGGACGAGCCCGGCGAGGAGCGGGTGGGTCTGCGCCTCGCCGCTGGGCTCTGGCGCTTCTGGGAGATCCACGGCCACCTCGAGGAGGGACGGGGATGGCTCGAGCGTTTCCTCGAGGTGACGAGTGGCGAGGTGTCGCCCCTGCAGGCGGATGCTTACACCGGAGCCGGCATCCTGGCGTTCATGCTCGGCGACCACTCGGGCGCCTCGGCGCTGCACGAACGTAGCCTCGAGCTCCACCGTCAGGTGGGCCAGCCGGAAGGCATCGCATACGCCGCCAACAACCTTGCCAATGCGGCCGTCCTGTCCGGGGATTACGCCACCGCACGACGGCTCTACGAGACCGCCCTCGCCTGGGCCCGGGAGCATGGTGATCCGCGGGTCATCGGCTTCTCAATCGTCAATATGGCCGAGGCTGTCGCCCTCGACGGCGACCCTGAGCAGGCGCGTTCACAATATGACGAGGGGATCGCAGCCTTCCGTCAGGCCGGCGACCGGTGGGGTGAGGCCTTTGCTCTCGACAGCCTGGGTGTCGTGCTCGCGCGCCAGGACAAGCATGACGAGGCGGCTCAGCTCCACGACCAGGCGCTCGGCATCTCGCGTTCCATCCACGATGAACGCGGCGTCGCCCGGGCGCTCGCGCACCTCGGCGACGTCGCCGCGCGCAGCAACGACCTCGACCGGGCCAAGGCGCTCTACGTGGAGAGCGTGGAGATCCGTCGGGCGTTGGGCGATCTGCCGGGCATCGCATCGACGATGGAGAAGCTTGCTTCGGTCGTCACCGTGCGCGATCCGCGTGCCGCCGCCGTCCTGGTCGGGGCAGCCGAGAGGGTCCGCGATCTGATCAGGGCGCCGGTCCCGCGCGCTGTCCGGGAGGAGTACGAGGCCTTCAGGCGGACGATCCAGGCGCTCCTTGGAGAGGCGCCGTTTGAGGAGGCCCGAGCCGAGGGACGGCAGCTCTCGACGGCCGCCGCGCTGGCTACGATCCTTCCCTGACCTCGACGATTTCGTCGGCGAGGAGCCCATGTGCTTCGCGGTGGACAGCCGCGCATGCCTCGGGGCTCGGCGCCTCGGCCAGGCAGTAGACCTTGCCGGTCGCTTCGTCGAACCAGTAGCGCAGGTAGCTCACGGCGTGCTTGCCCTGCACCTCGAGGTCGCGGGCATGCGCGTCGGCGACCGCCGCGGCAGTGAGCCCCGGAACGTGCTTGTGAGTATCCAGATAGAGCGGCATTCGTAGCCTCCGAGCGTGTCAGTTGACCGACCAGGGCCCTCTCCTGAGACGGCTTCGGCGGCGCTGGATTCTGGTGCCGCCGGGGACTAGTGTCAAGGAGCGGCCGACGGTGACGCCGACGGCGGAAGGCCGGCCGGCCCGAGCCGGTGTTGCCATCGAGCACCACACACCTCCATCTGCCGGGACGCGCCCCCAATCCGGGGCTGCTTCGGAGCGACACGCGGCGGCGTAGATTGCGTCGGTGAGCTTCGATGTTCCCGCAGAGGCGTACGACCGCTTCATGGGCAGGTACTCGCTTCTGCTATCCCCGCAGTTGGCCGACTTCGCCGGGGTGCGCCGCGGCCAACGGGTGCTCGATGTCGGCTGCGGGCCAGGCGCGCTCACGGCCGAGCTGGTCACCCGGCTCGGGCCTGAAGCGGTGACGGCCATCGACCCTTCCCAGCCATTCGTCGCAGCTACTCGAGCACGCAACCCAGGAGTCAACGTCCTGCAGGCGTCGGCAGAGAGTTTGCCCTTCCCGGACCGGGCGTTCGACGCGGCACTCGCACAGCTCGTCGTCCATTTCATGTCAGATCCGGTCGCGGGCTTGGCCGAGATGGCGCGCGTAACCCGGCGAAATGGTGTTATGGCCGCATGCGTATGGGATCACGGCGGTGGTCGGGGCCCCCTCAGCCTGTTCTGGCAAGCGGCGCGTGAGCTCGATCCCGAGGTCGACGACGAATCGCAGCTCGCGGGCGCCCGTGAGGGCGACTTGGGTGAGTTGTTCGAGGCCGCGGGGCTGCACGAGATCGAGGAAACGGCCCTCTCCGCCAGCCTCGAGCATGCGAGCTTCGAAGAGTGGTGGGAGCCGTTCACCCGCGGCGTCGGCCCCGCGGGCTCCTACGTGACCAGCCTTGACGCGAACCGGCAGGCCGAGCTGCGCGAAAAGTGCCGCACCCTGCTGCCTGTTGCACCGTTCGTGGTCACCGCTCGGGCTTGGGCAACCCGCGGCCTGGCCTAGCGCACCAGCTGCGAGCGATTCGCCGAGCCTACGGGCCACTGATCGGCCGCGGCACCTTACGCAGCTCGCGCGCCAGCGCGCGAAGGGCTTGATCGGCACTCTCGCCTTTGCCCTCGACGATCGGCGGTAGATCTGCGCGGTGTCCCTCCTCGCGATCCGGCCGCGCCCATGCTACCCACGAATCGTCCCGGATCCGTGGGTCCATTTCGCGCGGTCCCTTCGCCACCCCACGCAGCTCCCAGCCGCGCGGGAGCGCCGCCGAAGCCTCGTTCCAGGCGCGATCGAGGCCAGACTGCTCGAGCCGATCACCATTCATGCTCGAAAAGTGTAGGAGTCCGGGCAGCACTGCGAGGTAGGGCCGGTGCCCGCCCTGGACACCGGCCCTGTTAGACAACGCGGCCGGACTTACCGCCGGCCTCCTCTAGATGCGCGGCGTCATCCGTGGAGCCTGACCCGCGTCTCCTCGAAGTCGAAGCCGCAGTCGAACAGGCCGCAGGCAACGGCAGTGGTGACGGAGAGTGCGCGACCCCCCTTGAACAGGCCACTGGAGCCGAACACTTCAACGCTCCACGACTGAGTCGTTCCGTCACACACGACTTCACTCTCGCCGAATCCCGAGACGATGAAACGACCGACCGTCTGGGTCAGCTGGACATCAATGAACGCGAATTCGGCGGATGCATCGCATGTCACAGTCCCCGTGATCGTGGCCGAGCCGGTGACCCTGTTGAACGTTCCGCTGCGATCCACGGTCACGTCGATCTGCGGCGTCGGAGGCGCCTCTTCAACGCTTATCGCGAGCGTGCCCCCGTTCCCCGTGCCGTCGAGCTGGTCGTCGAAAACGAGGATCGTGTAGGTCTCGCCATTGACGGCCCCAAAGGCAACTGCGCCAGGCCCACACATGACGAACGTGAAGCTCCCTGGGCTTCCGGTCGCGACGCTGACGCCCGCAGAGTAGGTGGAGGCCGCCACGTTCACAACGAGGCTTGAGTCAGCACTCGCGGTCACCTCGTACCAGACGCTGGCGTCGGTCGCCGGCGCTCCGCATTCGGGCGGGTTCAATTCGGCGTCACTGCTATCGGTTGTTGCTTCGCTTGTATCAATGGACTCGCTGAACGGCAAGGAGCCGATCGCAGTCCTGCCAGCGTAGGTGTCATTGCTGGGTGCCGCGGCCATCACCGGCATGGCGAAGGTGAGGCTCGATACGGCGACGATGCTGATGGCTATCGCCAGGCGCTTCATGAGAATTCTCCTGTGGTGCCGTTTGGATTGTTCGTGTTCACGAGACGGTGAGGGCGTTCACCTCCCTCCCTGACCACCGCGGCGTCGATCGCCCGCATCTTCGACGCCCAGGGCTGCGGTACGGCTGCGGTCGAGGGCCGGTTGCCCATCGGCACTTACCGCCGCGGGATGGGCCGCAGAACTGCAAGGTCGTTGGCAAGGTGGATCGGCTACACCTACGCCGTGATCCTGCTTCGCCTCACCTGCTCCACGTTCTGGGTCGACGTCCGGCTGCGGGAGATCAACGGGCGATGGATCGCCTCCGCGGACACGCCCGACGGGCCGAGCCTGGGGTTGGGTGGGCGGGCAATCGAGGCCATCGAGAGCGCTCTGCAGCCGTTCGGGGGGATCGTGGGCGAGCTGCTGGTTACGATCCCGATGACGCGCTGAAGGGCTGAGCCCGGTACTCCAGGGCCCAGGCCACCGAGTACGTGGCGACGGCACCGATTCCAGTCCTACGCCGTGTGAGGTGTTGTGGGGTCTGGTGACCAGGGGTAGGCTGTTCGCGGCTGCCCGTGCCCGAACTCGGCCGCCAGGCCGAGGCTGCGTCTGGTCCAGACGAGGGGAGGTCTCACATGGACCATCTGCGTGCACTGGCCACTCGCCGCGTGAGCCGGCGAGCGTTTCTCTCAGCAGCCGCCGCGGGCGGCGCCGGCATGATGGCCAGCGGCTTGGGGTCCCTGGCACTCGCCGCACCCAAGCGTCCGCCGGATGAGGAGGCCCCATGGTTTGAGGCCACAATTCCGGATCTCCAGGCGTTGATGGGATCGGGCCAGCTGAGCAGCCGCGAGCTGACAATGGCCTATCTGCGCCGGATCGAGCGGCTGAACCCCCTGCTCGGCGCCGTGATCGAGACGAACCCGCAGGCGATCGGGATCGGGGCGCAGCGTGACGCCGAGCGGCACCGCGGCATCGTGCGCGGTCCACTCCATGGCATCCCCGTCGTCGTCAAGGACAACATCGCCACCAACGACCGCATGGAGACGACGGCCGGCAGCTATGCGCTCGAGGGCAGCCGCGTGTCGGCGGATGCAACGCTGGTTGCCAACTTGCGGCAGGCCGGCGCTGTGATCCTGGCCAAAGGGAACCTGTCCGAGTGGGCCAACTTCCGCGGGTTCCCACCGCCGGACTTCCCGTTTGCCACGAACTTCCTGAATGGCTGGAGCGGCCGCGGTGGCTTCACCTTTGATCCGTACCTCCTCAGCTTCGACCCGTGCGGCTCGAGCTCTGGTTCGGCGGTGACGCCAGCCGCCAATCTGACTGCCGTCGCCGTGGGCACCGAAACCGATGGATCGATCACTTGCCCGGCTGGCAACAATCTGATCATCGGGCTTAAGCCCACCATCGGTCTGATCTCGCAGTCAGGGATCGTTCCGATCGCTCACAGCCAGGACACCGCCGGGCCCATGACCCGCACAGTTACCGATGCGGCAATCATGCTGAACGTCCTGAAGTCACCCTGGGGGCCGGTCGCCGGGCACGCGCTGCCCTCCGACTACACCGCCTTTCTGGACCCGAATGCGCTCCAGGGCGCGCGAATCGGGATCGACCGCCGGCAGTTCTTGCCGGAATACTTCGCGCTGCCGGACATCAACGCGGTGGTCGACCAGGCGATCGACGCCATGGCTGATGCCGGCGCGGAGATCATCGACCCGGTCGATCCGGGCGATCCGTACACCTGGTTCGACGCGGAGTTCCTGGTGCTCATGTACGAATTCAAAGGCGACGTCACGGCGTATCTGTCGGGACTGCGCCACACCGAGATGCGCACCCTGGCCGACCTGATCGCATTCAACATCCAGCACTGCTCGCAGGAAATGCGGTTCTTCGGGCAGGAGATCTTCGAGATGTCCGAAGCGTTATCGGGCGACCTCACCGATCCCGAGTACATGAACGCGCGCGCTCTGTGCCTGGAGCTCGGGCGCGACCAGGGGATCGAGGCGGCACTTGCCGCCGACGACCTCGACGCGATCCTCTCCCCGTCGTTCGCCTTCGGGACCTCGGGCCCGGCGGTCGCCGGCTACCCGCTCATCTCGGTCCCGGTAGGCATCTCCTCGGAGGGCCGGCCGGCCGGCGTCTGGCTCTCGGCCGGCTTCCTCTCCGAGCCGAAGCTCATCTCGCTGGCCTATGCCATCGAGCAGATCCTGCCCCGCACCCCGCCGGAATTCGTCGGCAACGTCCCGCCGGACCCGCCGGATGCGGGCATCTGCGCCGCCCTCGACAGCCCCGCGGCCACCCGCGGCCGCGCCCAGGTCGCGCAGACGACGCGCCAGCGCGTCACGCACGGCAAGGCCGGTTTCCGACCAACCTTCTGAGCCGCGCTCTCAGGCAAATTGGACCCGGTCGCTCGCTTAGCGGCCCGGGGCCGCCCCCATAGCTCGCGCGCATTCTTCGGAGCGTGTCCGGGCTTGCGAGCCCTTCAGCTTCCGGGCCGGAGCGCTTTGCGCACCACTGGCCGGGTTGGCCTTCGCCGGGCCACTTCCCGGAACCCGGCGCGGTCGTACATGGACTTTGCGCCGAAGAACATGAAATCCGGGTGGCTCCGTTCATTCTTGTCCACCGGATAGGCTTCCACGAGGCGTGCGCCGGACGACCGTGCGTAGTCCACGGCTGCCCGAAGCATCCGCTTTGCGAGACCCCTTCCACGGGCCTTCCGGTCGACAAAGAAACACACGATCGACCACACCGGTCGATCGTCAACGGGCTTCATGACAGGGGACCGGCTCAGCTTCGCGTAGTCCGCCCGTGGCCCGAGCGAGACCCAGGCGACAGGAACGTCGTTCTCGTATCCGATGAGCCCCGGCACGGTGCCCTGATCCACCAGGGCCTTCATTGCCTGCCGGTTCTCCAGGCCCACGCCGGTGCCGGTCTTCCGGTAGAACATGCAGAAGCACGTTCGGACGATAGGCCGGTCGAACAGCTCGACCAGGTCGGGCCATCGCTCCTTCGTGACTGGGTGTGCTTCGAACGCCATTCGAGCCATCTGCCGACCGGGACTGGGACCCTCTCGTGCGGGTCTTCCGAGTTTAGCAATCACCCCTGAAACCCGTCGCTATGTTGACACGAGTCGTATATTCACAATATGACTCATATTGCCACTGGTACGAGGCGCCCGTACCGCAGCCAGCTCCGCGCGGAGCAAGCTGAGGAGACGCGGGGGCGCATCCTCGATGCCGCCGTCCGGTTGATGGCCGGCGGTCTGGCGTTTCTGTCCATCCCGCACGTTGCGCGCGAGGCCGGTGTGTCGGTCCCGACAATCTATCGTCATTTCGCGACGAAGCACGACCTCCTCGCGGCGATCTACCCACATGTCGTGCGCCGTGCGGGCCTGGATGATGCGGTCATCCCCCGCTCGATGGACGAGCTTCGTGGGGGTTTGAAGGCGTATTTCGAGCGTACCGATTCGCTCGGCGACCTTGCACGCGCGGCAATGGCCAGCCCGGCGTCCGATGAGACGCGGCGAATCAACATGCCAGATCGGCTCGCGATGTTCCGTCGCCTCGCCGATTCGATCGCGCCCAAGCCATCGGAGGTGGATCGGGACCGGATCGCACGCCTGCTGGTGATCCTCAC
>JALYLE010000024.1 GCA_030774375.1 Chloroflexota bacterium
CTTCATAGGGGTAACCGATGCCCGAGCACGATCCCCGGATCACTGTGGTCAACGACAATCCGGAGTTCCTGGAGATGATGAATGTTCTGCTCGAAGAGGAGTCCGGGTACGACGTCACCACCATCGATGGCGACGAGATCGAGGACGTCGAGCCAATTCGCAGGAGTCGACCCGAGCTCTTGATCATCGACCTGCGGTTGCGTCGTGAGGGCGGGCTGTCCGGCTGGGCCGTCCTCCAAGCGGTTCGCAGGGATCCTGAGCTGGGCCAGTTGCCGATCATCTTGTGTACGGGAGACTTGCAAGGGCTCGAAGAGCATGCTGAGGCCATTGTTCAGGATCCCAAGGTCGAGACCCTCCAGAAGCCATTCCATGTGGCAGAGCTGGAGGACTTGGTGCGCCGCTTCATCGGAGAAGCAATACCATCGCGTCGTTAGATAGTGTCTGCAGGGAGCCGGCGCCAGCCCTCGACACCGGCCTCAGCGCCACATCAGCACCGGCGGCTCTAGCGCGGGCTTGCTGACCCTCAGCACCCGCAGCTCGCGTGTCAGGGCGTTGAGCGCGCCGATCGGACCGCACCCTCACCATTGACGGCTTCCCCGCTCGGCCCAGCCGCCCACGCCTGCCATCGGTCGCAGCGCTGCTCCGGCTGTAGCCCAGTCGAGGCGACGCCACGCCTCGAGGCACAGTTCGGCACGCGGCCGCAGCGTGCTCAGGCCAGTTCCATGCGCCCGCACGGGGCCGCGAATTAGCCGTCCTTTTCGGGAACGGGGATCTCGCGGTGGACCGGTGGGTGGCGACCTACCACATACTGTGCACGGACCCGAGTCCCGATGGAGGAACGACCTATGCACCACGAGTGGCTCATATTCGCGAACACGATCGTCAACCCTGAGGACGGACAAGGGAGCGTCGTGACCACTGCGGTGTGCCAGCGGTGCGGCGAGGTTCGGTCGTCGCTTTCGTCGGTCGACGGCGTCAGTCGGATCGACCTTATGGGGGAATGCAGCGGCACGGGCGTCTCCGAGCCGCTCGTCGGGAACCGCTAAGGGTCGCCGGCGGTCTAGGAGCAAGCGGCAGACTAGTACCCTAGGGCCGGCGCCGCCCCTGGACGCCGACAGCACGAGGCCCCTCGCGTCGAGCGCGGGGGCCTCGTTACCTGACGTTCCGTCGGCCGCGACTAGACCCCGACGGGAACCTGTCCGGGGGCGGGGATGACCCCAAGCTGAACGAACAGGCCCAGCTGATCGACGAGACCCCAATGCTCGACAAGCCGCCCGTCGGCGAGGCGCCCGATGTGGATCTCGGTCCACGTCGCGTGCTTATTGGTCGCCGGCATGCCGGAGAAGTCACCGCGCATCGTTCCGCTGGCGCTCACCCGGCTCACGTACTTGTCGCCAGCCTCGATCCAGTCCTCGACCGTGTAGTGGAGGTCCGGGAAGGCCGTGCGCATGGCCAGCGCGAACTGCTTGAAGCCGTCGCGCGTCGGAGGCAGGCCTGGGGCCGGGGTATGCGTGACGAAATCGGGTGCGAAGAGCTCGTCGATGAGCTCGTAGTTGCCGTCGTTGAGGATCTCGAGCGGGATGCGCCCGAGCTTGGTCTGCAGATCTGTGCCCATGATGAGTAACCTTTCGCGTGCGTCTGAACTGCCGCGACGGTGGCCCAGCTGGCGACGCCTTGGTCGCCCGACTGGTGTGTAGCCTCCGGCATCTCGCGCTGGTCTGAGGACAGTCACTAGACGCTGCAGAGTGTATGGTACAGTCCGCAGGATGTCAACCGAGCGATTGACCCCGACTTCCTACCTCGTCCTGGGCTTGCTGGCGCGCGAGGGGCCGTCGACGCCGTACGACCTGGAGCGGCACGTGGCGGCCACGCTCGGCAATTTCTGGTCGTTCCCGCATACCCTGCTGTACAGCGAGCCGGCGCGACTGGCGAGCCTGGGCCTAGTTCGCGAAACCCGTGAGCAGGACGGCCGGCGCCGGCGCATGTTTGCGATAACGGCGGCGGGCCACGAGGCCCTGGGCGCCTGGCTCGAGCAGCCGGCAGGCGTGCCGACCGAACTGCGCGACCTTGGGCTGCTGCAACTTTTCTTCTCGGATTTGGCGCCGGCTGCGGCCCGCCTGCGCCTGGCCGAACACCAGCTCGCAATCCACAGCGCGAAGCTGTCGACTTATGAAGGCGATGCCCGTCTTGAGCGCGGTGGACCCACGTCAGGTCGAGGGCTGCGGACCGTCGAACATTGGCGCGGGGCGACCTTGCCCATGGGCTTGCTGTACGAGCGGGCGGCTGTGGAATTCTGGGCGGGCGTCGCCAAGCGCGCACGTAGATCCACCGTGCCCGATGCAGCCGCCGAGCCGGATGGCCCTACACTCGCGTCGCCATGACCACGTACCAGGTCCGCGCCGCCAACATCGAACTGTGGGTCGCCGACGGGACCATCACCTTCGCGCCGCAGGACGACGCGGAGACGCTCTCCGGCGCGTACGCCATCGCCGGCCTCGTTGATTGCCATGCGCATTCGACCTTCGATCTCTCTGACCGCAATCTGCAACCCGGTGCCGCGGAAACGGTCGCCGCCAACATGCGGGACTACTACGCCGCCGGGGTCACAGCCATTCGCGACGCCGGCGGCGTGAGCATGGCCGCGGTCGAGGCGCGCGACCCGCGTATCCTCGCCGCAGGCAGGTTCCTCGCACCTCCCGGGCGCTACTTCACCGACTGGACCCTGCCGACGGAGGCGGACGGACTCGTCGCCGCAGCGACGGGACAGGTCGCCGCGGGCGCGACGTGGGTGAAGATCGTCGACGACTGGTTCTCCCCGGAAAGCGGCCGCGTCGAGCAGCACTACGAAACCTCCACGCTCACCGACGTCGTGCAAGCCGTGCACGCGGCCGGTGCTCGAGTAGCGATGCACTGCATGGACACCGCGTCTGTCGAGGCCGCGTTGGTCTCCGGCGTCGACTCCGTCGAGCATGGATGCAACATCCAACCCGAGCAGATAGAGCGCATGGCCGCAGCCGGCACCGCCTGGTGCCCCACAATCACCCTCGTGAGCGGCTTCATGCTTCACCAGGAAGTCCCTGATCCCGACTACCAGACGCGGGTACGTGCCTTCTACAACGAGGAGCTGGCTGTCCTGCTCCCTCAGGCGGCGGCTCTCGGGGTCCCCATCCTCGCCGGCTCGGACACGATTCCGCCCGCCGACTTCTGGCAGGAGATCGCCGCGCTGCACCGCTACGGGCTCGACGCGGAAACGGCCATCGCTTCCGCTACGAGCACCGCACGCTCGTACCTCGGGCTGCGCGACCTCGAGGAGGGCGCGCCCGCGGACGTCGTCCTCTACGACGCCGATCCGCGCGACGACCCAGAAGTGCTCGAGCGCCCCGCACTGGTCATGGTCGGAGGCGAGGTGATAGCCAAACGCGGCCCAAGCGCCTGAGGAAGCTCACCTTCGCTACGCGCCAGCTACCTCGGCCCGTCCGGCAGGGTCGCGGCGCGGCCCGCGTCCAGCTGTAGCCGAAACCGATAGGGGACACCGTGTTTCGAGCCTCAGCCCAGCGAGTTCGCGCGAGCGGCTTCGGCGATCAAGGCGCCACCTTCGCGCTTGGACAGCACACGATAGGCCGCCGGCTGCACGTATGCTGGCCACGATATGGTCAAGGATTCGGCCGTTGCAGCGTCCGCGATAAGCCCCGACTCGTTGGTCGTTCGCTGGATCTCAAATTCCGGGGCGGAAGCTCAGGCCTGGCCGGATGTTGATCGCCTCCTCGGCAAGCCGGGCGGGTTTGTCTGGATCGATCTGCCGAGCTGCGACGAGGTGACGGCGGACCGGCTCGGCGAGTTGTTCGGCTTCCACGGCCTGGCAATTCGCGACCTGCTCGACCGCAGCCATCTCCCCAAGATCCATGCCTACCCCGATCACTTCTTCGTCATCCTCCACGCTCCGGAGGCGGGGGAGGCAGGTCATGTGCACCTTGTGGAGCTCGACCAATTCATCGGGCCTAACTACCTCGTCACCTCGCACGGGCCGATTGGCGAGGGGGTTTCGATCGAGTCGGCGACACGGGAGACGACCCGGGTCCTGGGCCGGATCGCGGATGGGCGACTGCGCCCCACGACGCCGTTCGAGTTGTCATACGCGATCGTCGCCGCCGTTGCCCATCGCCAGGGAACGTACCTGTCCGCCCTGGCGTCGAAGGTCGCAGCGCTCGAGCAGAGCGTGCGCACCGACGACGAACGGAATCCCATCGGCCTCCTCGAAGACATGTTCCTCATCCGTCACGAGCTCCTGACTCTGCGGACGATGGGCGCCCAGGCCAGGGAGGTGTATGAACGGATGTCGGCGCTGACTCGCATGATCCCGTCGGAGGCTCCGCCGCTCATTGCCGACCTGATCAATCGCTTCGAGCGCGTGACCCACGTGGCGGACGGCGAGATGGCCTTCATGCAGGGCGTGATCGACTTCTACCAGGCCAGGACGTCAACCCGAATGAACATCGCGATGGAACGCCTTGCCCTCATCGCCGCGGTGGTGCTCCCGGTGACGGCGATCGCATCGGTCTACGGCATGAACCTGATCGTCGGCCAGCGAACGGACGTCGTGCAGCTTGCGATCGTCCTCGCGCTCATGGCTTTGGTCGCCGGCGCGATGCTCGCATGGACCAAGCGCATGGGCTGGTGGTAGTCGGAAGCTGTGGGGTGAGCTATCGGCCCGAGGAGATCCGCCGCCTGGCGGTATGCATTCAGGCTCATGTACGGCGTGCTGCGCCTGGTGGATCCCATCCTTCGCGCCTGGTGGCGTGCGTTCGGTCTCGGGATTACGGCGCAGCTGACGGTGCGTGGACGGCGGACTGGTCGCGAGCGGTCCGTGTTGGTTGGGCTCCTGAACGTCGACGGCCATCAGTACGTCGGGCATCCGAACGGTCCCGTCGACTGGACTCACAACCTTTCCGCGGCGGGTCAGGCGCGAGTCGCCCAGCTGCCCGGGGTATGGGCAACACTGCGAGCGGTGCAACTCTCCGACGGCCCCGAGCGGGACGCGGTCATCGCGGCCACCGCGCGCCAGCAGCCCTTCCCGGGCAACCTCGTGTACCGCGCGGCGCAGCGTCACATCAAAGCGGTTGGCGTGTACTTCCGCCTCGAGGCATCGGATTCAGCTGAATCGGACACCGGGGCGGGTCCACTGTCGCGATCCCGGTAGAATCAGCGGATGGACGAAGCGAGCGTCCGCGAGCACGCGCAGGCGCACTGCGACGCGCTTCTCGCCGGCGACGTCGGTCGCGCCGCCGGGGAGATGAGCCGGGAGCTGCAGGCGCATCTGGGCCCAGTGGTGGCGATGCTGCCGCTGCCGTTGACGCAGGCGACGGTCGAATCGGTAGAGATGACCGGGACGGCCTATCTCGCTGTCCTGCATCTGGTCGGGGAAGGTGGATCACTCCGCCTCCAGACGCGTTGGAAGGAGCGGGACGGGCGTCCAACGATGGTCGAGGCCAGCCACATGCACGAAGCGCCCGCCGCGCCAGAAGCGCCGGCCGAGGAGGCGGAGAACCACGAGGGCTGAGCTTGACCGCTCACCAGGCCAGCGCCAGGAGCTCCGCGTACACCGCCTCCACGTCGACTGCGACTCCGCGCCTCGTGAACCACTCTCCAACGTTCGCGACATCGCGATGCAGGAGCTCGTACGCATCTGCATTCGTCGTGAACTCGACCGCCTGCGGCAGGTCGATCAGGACGAGTCGACCCTGCCACCAGAGCAGGTTGTAGGCGGAAAGGTCGGCGTGCACCAGCCCGCCATCGGTCAATGCTCGCAGGCTGGCCAGCAGCTGCTCCCAGGCTGACATCAGCTCGGAGCCTGATAGCCTGGCTTGGACGAGCTTGGGGGCCGCCTGCGACTCGTCGCCGATGAACTCCATCAGCAGCCCGTGGTCGGTCTGCTCGACGGGGTATGGAACCGATGCGCCAGACTTCCAGGCTCGACGCAGCATCATCCACTCCTGCATCGGCCACAACCGGCCGGCCAGCTCGTGGCCGTAGTGGCTGCCGCCCATGACCGCCCGCTTGTCTCGGGTTGGCAGGAACCAGCCGGCCTTGTAGATGGAGTCACCGCGGTAGGCGGTGGAGTTGGAAAACCCCTCAGCGCGCAGCTGTCCCTTGGCGGGGTATCGGGGTCGATATCGCTTGTGAGCGAGCAGGCGCGGGCCGCTGGCGTAGCGTCGCTCCACCAGGAAGATCTCGGCTTCCTTGCCGGACTTGAGGGTGCCGCGCGCGTGATCCTCGTACGGCTCACCGTGGGGCCATGCGAAAGCCGACTGCTGCGGCGATGTCGTGGAATGCACGAAAAGGCGCTCCTGAGATTTGAGGTCGGTGGGGGATCCCGACCTGATCAGGAGCGCTGAGAACGCCTCAGTACGAGGCTGCCAGCGTTACTCCGAACGGCCGGGAGGGACTGCAATGCTGATCTGCACCGTCGTACCTCCTGAGACTCAAGCGGGTGGCGTGAATGCCGTGCGGACTATGCACCACGTGTGGGCCGTTGCGCAATGACCAGTCTGCCGGGAGCAGGTCGCTGCGTCCGACGACAGCGGGTTCGGAAAGTACTTGCATGTGCAACCAAGTAGGTATAACGTATTTGCAGATGCAACTATCCCAGCGCACAGCACTCAGAAGGAAGCGTCAATGATCACCGAACTCCACCCCGACCTCGATCGGTCAATCAGCCGTCGGTTCGGGACCGTGGGGGACGAGGCCCGCGTACGGCGCGCAGCCACCGCCCTCGAAGCAAATGGAATCAGCGTGCTCCGCGCCGCAGACGCCGCGGAAGCGAAACGGATCGTCCTGGGTCTCATCCCGGACGGATCCCAGGTTCATCACGGCGCCTCGCAGTCGCTCGAGGTGACGGGCATCACCGACGAGATCGAGAAGTCGGGTCGCTACGAGCCCGTCCGCCCGCGGATCTGGAGCATGGACCGCAAGACCCAGGCCGACGACATCCGTCGCCTTTCCGCAGCTCCCGACGTGATGCTCGGCAGCGTCCACGCAGTCACCGAGACCGGTTCGTTGCTGGCGGCATCTGTGAGCGGCAGCCAGCTCGGGCCGTATGTCTCCGGCGCTGGACGGGTCATCCTCGTGGTGGGGACGCAGAAGATCGTGTCCGACCTCGAGGAGGGCCTCCGCCGCATCGACGAATACGCGTTCCCACTCGAGGATGCCCGGGCCCAGGCGGCGTACGGGGTGCACAGTGCCGTGAACAAGGTTCTGATCATCAACCGCGAGCTCACGCCTGGCCGCACCACCGTCGTCTTCGTGGACGAGGTCCTCGGCTTCTAGCGCAATGAAGGAGGAATCCATCATGACTACCCAAATCGAGACTGGGGAGCGCGAGATTACCCTGGTCGAGGACGCTCACATCCGCCCGATGATGGGCCTCGATATCCTCGAATCCCTGCCGTCAGGTCGTATCCCTTACGAACTGGTGGACCCGTTCATCCTCGTTCACGAGGGAGTCGTTCCCATCACGCCTGAGCGGGCGGGCCTCGATACCAAGCACCCGCACCGTGGATTCGACAACCTGTGGTACCTGGTCGGCGGCGCGGCCAGCACCGGCCACAGCACCGGTCCCGGTGGCGCGATGGAGCGCGCCCGGCTGCAGACCGGATCGCTCCTGAAGCTCCGAACAGGCCGAGGCGTCTGGCACGCCGAAGGAATCGGCGAGGACGAGCTCCGCGAGGGCAAGGCCGGAAGCGAGATGCGCGGCGTGCTCTTTTGGGTGAACCTGGCGCGCAAGGACAAGGGAGTCGAGCCCAGCGCGCAGCTCCTGAATCCGCAGGACGTGCCCGTCAGGAACGACGGCAACGCCATCATCCGGACGCTCGTCGGGGAGGGCTCTCCGGTCGAGCTCGGGACTCCGGGGCTGATCCTGGATGTCGAGCTGCCGAAGGGCGGAGCCTTCAGCAATCCGGTCCCGTCCAACTTCAACGGCTTCGTCTACATGCTGGACGGGGAAGCCAGCTTCGGCGCCAACGGCCAACGGGCGAGCCGCCCGCAGATCGCCCTTCTCGGATCGGGTAGTGCCCTGACCGTGACCGATGCGCAGCCCGGGACGCGCTTCATGCTGATGGCTGCGAAGCCATACGGAGAGACACCCGTGTACAACGGACCGTACGTGGACTGACGACGCTCGGGGCCCCGCCCGGCGCGTCCCGGGCGGGGCAGCCCGCGTTCGCCCATCTCGACCCCCAACGCTCGTTCCCGAGCATCGACCTCCCAGCCACTGACCCTGGCCGCGGGACGAGATACTCCTTGACACCAACCAAACACAGCGATATAAAGCTAAACGCAGATGAAACAGGACTCAGCCAACATGTACGCTGAGGAACGCCAGCTCTGGATTGTCGAGCGGGCCAGGGCGGGAGGGCGCGTTGAGGTCGCCGCGCTAGCCGCCGAGCTCGGGGTGACGACGGAAACGGTCCGTCGGGACCTGACCACCCTGGAGCGACACGCCCTTCTCCGCCGCGTCCACGGTGGAGCGATCCCGATCGAGCGTCTTGGATTCGAGCCCGCCCTCGCTGCGCGGGACAGCGTCCTCACCGCTGAGAAGGAACGGATCGCCCGGTTGGCGCTCGCCGAGCTGCCCGACGAGGGGACGATCCTGCTTGATGCGGGCACGACTACCGCTCGCCTCGCCGACGCTTTGCCCACGGACCGCGAGCTCGTCGTCCTGACGAACTCGTTGCCCATCGCAATGTCGCTCTCGGTGCGGCCGAGCATCACCGTCCTGATGCT
>JALYLE010000025.1 GCA_030774375.1 Chloroflexota bacterium
AAGGACCTCCCGCGGGGCGCCACCCCGCTCGACTTCGCTTACCGGATCCATACCGATGTCGGCCATCGCACCATCGGCGCCAAGGCGAACAACCGCCTGGTCCCGCTCGACTACAAGCTGCGCAACGGCGACATCGTCGAGATCATCACCACCAAGGCGGCGCACGGCCCGTCGCGCGACTGGATGAACGTGGTCCAGACGAGCCAGGCGCGCGAGAAGATCCGGCAATGGTTCAAGCGCCAGCAGCGCGACGAGAACATCGCCCAGGGGAAGGAGATCCTGGATCGGGAGCTGCGTCGGCTTGCGCACGAGACGCTCACCTCGGTTGCGCCAGAGAAGCTGAACGAGATCGCACAGCAGCTCCGCTACCGTGAGATGGATGACTTCTTCGCGGCGATCGGCTACGGCGCCGTTTCGCCGGCGAGCGTCGCCAGCAAGCTCGAGATCCACGACGATGTGGCCATCACCCTGCCGGAGGTGGCGCCGCCCGCCGCACCCTCGACCACCGGCGTCCGGGTCAAGGGCGTCGGCGATCTGCTGGTCCGATTCGCAAAATGCTGCTCGCCCATCCCGGGCGACCCGATCGTCGGTTATGTCACCCGCGGCAAGGGCGTGACCGTGCATCGGGCCACCTGCCCATCGGTCCTCTCCGAGCGCGACATCGAGCGGCTGATCGACGTGGAGTGGGAATCGGCCGACCAGCAGACCTACCCGATCACGGTCCGCATCGAAGCGGTCGATCGGCCGGGGCTGCTCAATGAGATCACGAATGTGGTGGCCGAGTACAAGGTGAACATCGTCGCCGCCAGCATCGGTGTCCATCCCGACGGGATGGCGACGATCACCGCCACGCTGAAGGTGACGAGCCTGCAGCAACTCTCAAAGGTGCTGGCCAAGATCGAGGGCATTCGAGACGTGACCAGCGTCGGGCGGGCGGCGCGCTAGGGGATCGGCGACGACGAGGGATCAGCTCAGGTAGGCCACCGCTACACTCAGCCGATGGCCCGCCCCATCACCGCGCCGCGCGGTACGCGTGACGTTCTGCCAGAAGAGGCGCCCGCCTGGAACCGCGCGGAAGCGATCGCGCGCAACCTTGCCGCGCGATTCGGATTCGAGCGCATCGATACGCCCATCTTCGAGCGGGTGGAGCTCTTCGCTCGTGGGCTGGGCGAGACGTCCGACGCGGTCGAGAAGGAGATGTTCCGGGTAAGCGGTGCCACCGGCAGCGAGGAGGAGCGCGCCGAGTGGGCCCTCCGCCCGGAGCCGACGGCGGGGATCGTCCGCGCCTACATCGAGCACGGCATGCACGTGCGACCGGGGCCGCTCCGGCTCTGGCTGCTGGGACCGATGTTCCGCTATGCCCGGCCGCAGGCCGGGCGCTACCGGCAGTTCACGCAATGGGACGTCGAGGTGATCGGTGACCCCGGACCGATGGTTGACGCCGAGCTGATCGACCTGGCGCACCGCTTCTACGCCGAGGTGGGCGTGCGCGACGTGGTCGCTCACCTGAATTCGATCGGCGACGCCGAATGCCGGCCCCGATATCGCCAGGCCCTGATCGACTATTTCAGCGCGCATGAGGCCCGCCTGACCGATGACTCGCGCCGCCGCCTGCGCGCCAACCCGCTGCGCGTGCTCGACGACACGTTGCTCGACGCGGAGCTTGCGGCCGGCGCGCCGCGCAGCATCGATTACCTGTGCGATGCGTGTCGCGCCCACTTTGACGGGGTCCGCGCCCTGCTCGACGCCCTGGACCTGCGCTATGTCCTCGACCATCGATTGGTCCGCGGGCTCGACTACTACACGCGTACGACGGTCGAGTTCTTCGTCGCCGGTCGCGAGGGTCAGCAGCAGGCCTTGGGGGGCGGCGGCCGCTACGACGGGCTGGTCGAGGCGCTTGGTGGCCGGCCGACCCCGGCGATCGGGTTCGGATTGGGAATCGATCGCACCGTCCTTGCCGCAGCGGAGCAGGGCGTGGCCGCGCCGCTGCCCCAGCCCCTGGTCGCGGTCGTCAGCGCCGCGCCCGACGACTTCGCCGTGCGCCTGCGTGTGGCCAGCACCCTCCGAAACGCGAACCTCAACGTGCGCACTGATGGTTCGCCCCGCAAGCTGGGGCGTCAGCTCGAGAGTGCCGCGAAGGCTGGGGCCCGATGGGCCGTGATCATGGGCGACGCTGGTAGGGAAGCCCCGGTAACGGTGCGTGACCTGGAGAGCGGCGACCAGCGTGAAATTTCGGTCGCCCGGGTCGCCGAAGCAATCCGCGGCACCAGTTAGCAGCCGAGGACGGCTCTTTCGCATCCCGCAAGGCGGGAGCCGCTGCGCTGGCCCGTTCGGCTACGATGCCGTCCCATGCCGGCGCGCCACTCCTTCCGTACGCACACCTGCGGCGAGCTCCGCGCGGAGCACGTCGGGCGGCGGGTGACACTGGCGGGCTGGGTCCATCGCCGGCGCGACCACGGCCACCTCTCATTCTTCGACCTGCGCGATCGGTACGGCATCACCCAGGTCGTAACGAGTGCGGACGACGGGCCTGAGGCGCACGAGGCAGGGGCCGAAGCCCGTAGCGAGTGGGTGATCCAGGTCGAAGGCGAGGTGCGGCACCGCCCGGAGGGCACGACCAACGGTGACCTCGCAACCGGCGAGGTGGAGCTCGCGGTCGACCGCCTCACGGTGCTGAACGCCAGCAAGGTGCCGCCGTTCTACGTCAACGAGGAGCAGCCCGGGCTCGACGAGTCGATCCGGCTGACCTATCGGTACGTCGACCTCCGCCGACCACCATTGCAGAGCCGCATCCTCCTCCGCGGGCGCCTGGCAAGCGCCGTCCGAAGGGCGCTCGAAGCCGATGAGTTCGTGGAGATCGAGACGCCGCTCCTCATCCGCAGCACGCCAGAGGGAGCACGCGACTTTGTCGTTCCCTCGCGGCTGCAGCCGGGCCACTTCTACGCGCTACCGCAGTCTCCCCAGCAGCTCAAACAGCTGCTGATGGTGGCCGGCTATGACCGCTACTACCAGATCGCTCGTTGCGTTCGGGACGAGGATCTGCGAGGCGACCGCCAGCCGGAGTTCACGCAGGTCGACCTCGAGATGAGCTTCGTGCGTGGAGAGGATGTGATGGCGGCCGTCGAGGCGATGGTGACGACGGTCAGTCGGGAAGTCGTCCCCGAGCGGCCGATCCACGCCACCCCGTTTCCGCGGCTGACGTACGAGGAGGCGATCGAGCGCTTCGGGTCGGACAAGCCGGACATCCGCTTCGGCATGGAGCTCACGGACCTGACCGAGGTGGTGAGCGCTACGAAGTTCCGGGTCTTCGCCGACGCAATCGCGGCGGGCGGGCGCGTGCGCGGCATCGTTGCGCCCGGTTGCGGCGCGTACTCGCGCAGGCAGTTGGACGAGCTGACCGACGTGGCGAAGCGCCACGGCGCCGGCGGCCTCGTGCACTTGTCGATCGATGCGGAAGGGAGCATCCACGGTCCGGCCGCGAAGTTCCTGGACGCCGCGATGCTCGACCTGCTGAGTGGCGCCATGGGCGCTGCGGCGGGAGACCTCCTGCTGCTGGTGGCCGACGCCGATCCGTTCCTCTCTGCTGATGTCCTCGGCCGCCTGCGGCTGGAGATGGGCGAGCGGCTGGGGCTGCGCGACGAGCAGGTCCTCGGCTACGTGTGGGTGTACCCGTTCCCCATGTTCACCTGGGATTCGGACGGAGACCGCTGGGACGCTTCGCACAACCCGTTCAGCGCCCCGCTCGCCGAGGACGAGGATCGCATGGAGTCCGATCCGGGAGGCGTGCACGCGCAGCAGTACGATCTCGCGTTGAACGGCTGGGAGCTAGGGGGAGGGAGTATCCGCATCCATCGACGCGATCTGCTGGAGCGGGCGTTCGCGCTGATGGGGCATTCGGTTGAAGGGATGCGCGACCAGTTCGGCGCGCTGCTCGACGCGCTCGAGTTCGGCGCGCCGCCGCACGGCGGGATCGCCATCGGTCTCGACCGATGGTCGGCGTTGCTGACGAACCAGGCGAACATCCGCGAGGTGATGGCTTTCCCCAAGACCCAGTCTGGGAGCGACCTGATGATGGGCGCTCCGTCGGCCCTGAGCCCTGAGCAGCTCAAGGAACTGCATCTCCGCGTCGAGCCGGAGGTAGACACCGGCGGGTCTTAGCGGTGCCGGGACGACTGGCAGCCTCCCCTCCTCGGCTTCCCCTGCCGGCGCCGACCAGCGCAGTATCATCCGCCCGTGGCCATCTACCTCGACCACGCGGCGACCACTCCGCTCCGCCGCGAGGTGCTCGACACCATGCTCCCGTACCTCACCGAGCACTTTGGGAACCCGTCAAGCATTCACGCGGCCGGTCGTCGAGCGCGTCAGGGACTCGACGAGGCTCGCGAGACGGTCGCCGCGCTGATCGGCGCGAAGCCCCGCGAGATCGTCTTCACAGGGAGCGGGTCGGAGGCGGACAACCTTGCCCTCAAGGGCGCCGCGTGGGCAGCCTCCGCGCGTGGTCGCCACGTGATCACCACGGCCATCGAGCACAAGGCCGTCCTTCAATCGTGCGCCGTCCTCGAGCGACAGGGCTTTGACGTCACGTACCTGTCCCCCGATGCGTCGGGTCGAGTTGAGCCCGGGGCGGTTGACGAGGCGATCACCGACCGAACGGTGCTGGTGAGCGTCATGGCCGCCAACAACGAGGTTGGCACGATCCAGCCGATCACGGAGATCGGTAACGTCTGCCGCGGCCGCGGCGTCCTGTACCACGTGGATGCCATTCAGGCCACCCCATTCCTGCCAATCGACGTGGATGCCTGGCAGGTTGACCTCCTCTCGCTCTCCGCGCACAAGCTCTATGGTCCGAAGGGAGTCGGAGCGCTCTTCGTCCGGCGGGGGACGGCGCTCCTGCCACAGGTGCAGGGCGGTGCGCAGGAGCGCCAGCGTCGCGCGGGAACCGAGAACGTGGCGGGCATCGTGGGTTTCGCCCGCGCGTTTGCGCTCATAGCCGCCGATGGAACCGCGCGAGCCGACGAAAATGCTCGCCAGTCCGCCCTCCGCGATCGCCTCCTCGCCGGCCTCACTGAGCTCGACGGCGTGCACGCGACGGGCCATCCAACGGAGCGCCTCCCCAACAGCGCGAGCGTGGTCGTGGATGGCGTCGAGGGCGGCGACCTCGTGGCCGCACTGGATCTCGCGGGCATTCAGGCTTCCACCGGATCGGCGTGCACGACGGGCAGCGTCGAGCCGAGCCATGTGCTACTGGCGCTCGGCCTCGACGAAGAGGTGGCTCGCGGCTCGCTGCGACTGACGACCGGACGCGGGACCACGGAGGAGGAGATCGCATCGGCGCTTCACATCTTGCACGGCTGCATCGCCCGATTGCGCGCTGCCTCGCCCGAAGCGGCGGCGACCGAGGCCGGCAACCGTGCGCCGGCCCCTGCCTAAGCTTCCAGGCCTCCCTGCCGACACGACGGTGACCACCCGGCTCCGCGCTGCGCGCCGCTCGCCGGCCGTCTCGGCGGCACTCTCCTTCATCCTGCCAGGTTTGGGGCAAGGGATAAGCGGCGCGGTCGCGCGTGGCACGCTGCTGGCGCTGCCGGTAGTCGCCCTGCTGGTCCTTGCCCTCGCCGTCCTGAGTCAGGGCACGGCGCGGGCCTTCGGCCTCCTGCTCCAGCCGTCATTCCTGATCGGCCTGATCATCCTCGATGTACTGCTCCTGATGTACCGCGGGGCGGCGATCGTGGACGCCTACCTCGTGACCCGACGCATGCACGGGGTGGGCGCCACGCCCGCGCAGCGCAGGATCTCGCTCGGCGTCTTGGCGGCACTGCTGGTGGCAACCTTCTCGATGCACGCCGTCCTGGGCGTGGTCGGGGTGAAGGCGTACACGGCGGTCTCGAGCATCTTCGACCCATCGGGACCGGTCGGCGGCCTCGGGGAGCTGCCGCCGCCCTCAGCAGACCCCAACGCAACCCCGGGCGCACCCACGCCGACCCCCGCCCCGACACCGGTGCCGCCACCGCCTTGGAGCGAGGACGGTCGTTTGAACATCCTGCTTGTGGGCGGCGACGCCGGTCCTGGCCGATTCAGCCTGCGGACGGACACCATGATCCTGGCCAGCATTGACATCGCCACCGGACACGCCGCCTTCTTTGGCATTCCCCGCAACCTGATCAACGTGCCCCTCGCGCCGGAGAGCGCCAAGGCCTTCAGGTGCGGCTGCTTCCCGGACCTGCTGAATGGCCTCTACGTATACGCGGGGCAACACCCCGAGTCCTTCCCCGGCGGCTCGTCGCGCGGCTACCTCGCCTTGCAGGGCGCGATCACTGCGCTGACCGGCGTTCAGGTCGACGGGATGCTGGTCGTGGATCTCAACGGATTCGTGCGCCTGGTGAACGCGCTCGGCGGGATCGACATCAACGTGCCGTACGCGATCTACGACCCGAAGTACCCACTCGAGGACGGCTCCCGGGACGTGCGGCTCTACATCCGGGCGGGGCAACAGCACCTGAATGGGCACTTCGCCCTCGCCTATGCCCGCTCGCGCCACCAGGACGACGACTATCACCGCATGGAGCGTCAGCAGCTCGTCCTGCTCGCCCTGCGACGGGCGGTCAATCCGTGCTCGCTGATCCCGCGCCTGCCGGCTCTGATCGACATCGCCGGCCAGTCGCTCTGGACGAATTTCTCGATCAAGGATCTGCCGGATCTGCTGGCGATGGCGCAGCGGGTCGACACCAAGCATATCGGCCGCTTCACATTCTTCCCGCCGACGATCCCCGAATATCTCAATGCGCGGGCGTTCGCTAAGGTCCAAGCCATGGTCGCAGGTGCATTCTCGAGCGCCACCGCGACGCCGGCGCCGTCCGCGGCGACGCCGACGCCCGGCGTATCCGGCTCGGGCTCCGGCTGCTGATCCCGTCCGCGGCTATCATCGGGCCATGAGCAGGATCGTGGCCGCCATGAGCGGTGGCGTCGACTCGAGCGTGGCCGCAGCGCTGCTGGCTGGCGAGCGGGGCGATGACGAGGTCGTGGGCGTCTGGATGCGCACCCACCCTGATGTGGGGGAGGGCTGGGAGGCGAAGCGCTCGTGCTGTTCGGCTGAGGCTGCCGACGACGCCCGCCGCGTCGCGCAGCTGCTCCATATCCCGTTCTTCATTCTGAACGTGGAGCGCGCCTTTGGAACGCTCGTGATCGACGCCTTCGCAGACGCCTATCTGGCCGGCGCGACACCGAACCCGTGCCAGGCCTGCAACCAATACATCAAGTTCGACGAGCTCCTGCGCCGCGGCCTGGCCACCTACGACGCCGATCAGGTCGCAACCGGACACTACGCGCGGATCGAGCGGCGCGACGGCCGCTGGGCGTTGCTGCGAGCCGCGGACGCAAACAAGGATCAGACCTACTTCCTGTGGGTGCTCGATCAGGAGCAGCTGGCGGCCACGCGCTTTCCGCTCGGTGAGCTGACGAAACCGGAGGTCCGCAGGATCGCCACCGAGCTCGCGCTGCCCACCGCGGAGAAACCGGAGTCCCAGGAGATCTGCTTCGTGCCCGCCGGCGACTACCGCGCACTGCTCGAGGAGCGGCGGGGGTACGCCGGCGAGCCGGGACCGATCGTCGACGCGGCGGGGGCCGTAGTCGGGACCCACAGCGGCTACGCTCATTTCACGGTTGGCCAGCGGCACGGCCTCGGGGTGGCGCTGGGCGAGGCGGTCTACGTTCGTGAGATTCGGCCGGCGACGAACACGCTGGTGATCGGCGGCCGCGACGAGATGGCCCAGCGCACCTTCTCCGTGGGGGAGGGGCGCTGGATCGCCGGAGAGCCGCCCGGCGCGCAGTTCGCCTGCTCGGTTCGCGTTCGTCATCGGGCACCCGACGTGGCGTGTGAGGTGACCCTCATCGGCTCCGATCGCCTGGCCGTCGAGACCGACCAGGCGGTCTGGGCCCCGGCGCCCGGACAGGCGGCCGTCTTCTACCGGGACGATGAGTGCCTTGGCGGCGGCCGGATCACGCCGAACTGAGTCTCACGCCAGCCCGTGAGCGCCTGGCTCATCCTGAGCGGGCTCACGGCCGCTGCAAACCTGTTCGTCTTCATCGCCATCCGCGGACGATGGGGCAGGCTGGTCCCGATCCTCGCCGCCGGCTCGTTGATCGGTACGGTGGCGGGAAACGCTGTCGGGCGCCGTCTGGGCCTCGGGCTGGTGCGCGTTGGTGACTTCGAGCTGGCGGCGGCGTCGGTCCTCGCGCAACTCGCGATGCTGGCCGTCGTCCTGCTCGCGGCCCTTTGGCCGACCCCCGCACCCCGCGACGATGGCTGATGCGTAGAATCAACGGACGCACAGAGGTCGGACCACGCGATGCGCGACTCAGGGATCGGTAGCTTCATCGCCGGTGCAGTGATCGGCGGGTTGATTGGCGCAGCCATCGGTCTGCTCATCGCGCCCGAGCCCGGGGAGCGCTTGCGCGAACAGGTCGGCGGGTTCGTCGACGAACGAAGGGCCGCATTCGGCGAGGCCGTGAACGAAGGTCGCGCGGCGGCGGAGATCGCGCGCGCCGGGATTCTCGGAAAGCCAGACGCCGGTGATGCTCCCGGCGCCGCGACAGCGGAGGCGGCTACCTCCTGAGTGAAGCGGTCTCCGGTCCATCCACGCTATTGGGAGCCGGTCGCCGCCGGCTCTTACCATGACCGGCGCCGACGCGCCGGATAACCCACATCACGAGCAAACAGGACGCGGAATGCAGTTCCTCTCGGCAGACGAGATTCGCGAGCGGTTTCAGCGCTTCTTCGAGGAGCGCGGTCACACTCGGCTGCCCTCTGCCCCGCTCCTCGCCCGCGACGACCCGACGCTCCTGTTCGTGAACTCGGGAATGGTCCCGTTCAAGCGCGTCCTGACCGGGGAGGAGAAACGGGACTACACCCGCGCCGTCGATGCGCAGCTCTGCCTGCGGGTGGCAGGCAAGCACAATGACTTCGAGGAGGTGGGACGCACGCCGCGCCACCAGACCCTCTTCGAGATGCTGGGCAACTGGAGCTTTGGCGACTATTTCAAGCGCGAGGCGATCCACTGGGCATGGGAGCTGGTGACGACCGAGTTTGGCATCCCGCCCGAGCGTCTGGCTGCCACCGTCTATACCGATGACGACGAGGCGTACCTGATCTGGACCGATGAAATCGGCCTGCCGGCGGAGCGGATCGCGCGCTGGGGCAACGTGGCGACGGGTGACTTCCACAACTTCTGGCAGATGGCCGACACCGGGCCGTGCGGGCCGTGCAGCGAGCTGCACTACGACCGCGGGGCCGAGTTCAGCGAGGGACCGGACTGTATCCCGGACCACTCGGAGCACTGTCCGCGCTACCTGGAGTTCTGGAACCTGGTCTTCATGGAATTCGACCGCGCGGCGGACGGCACCCTGACCCCGCTCCCCTTCAAGAGCGTCGACACGGGCATGGGCCTCGAGCGCACGGCCAGCATCCTCCAGGGCGTCGACTCGAACTACAAGACCGACCTGTTCGAGCCGATCATTCGCAGGCTTCGGTCCCACCTTGGACATGACCCGGAGACCGTCGAGGCGGAGCGCTTCAGTTACCAGGTCGTGGCGGATCACTCCCGCGCCGCGACGTTCCTGCTGGCCGAGGGCGTCAAGCCGGCTAATGACGGGGCGGGCTATGTCCTGCGGCGGCTGATCCGGCGCGCGGTGCGCCACGTGAAGCTGATGGGCATCGACAAGCAGGTGCTGGGCGAGACGTGCGCGGCGGTCATCGAAACGATGGGCGCTGCCTATCCCGTCCTTGTCCGAGAGAAGGATCGGATCCTGGCCGAGGTGCAGGAGGAGGAGATCAAGTTCCTTCGAACGCTCGAGTCGGGGACTGAGCGCCTGGCTCAGCTCGTTGAGCGCGCGGGGAGCGGCGGGACCATCGCCGGCTCGGAGGCGTTCCGGCTGCACGACACCTTTGGCTTTCCAATCGACCTCACCGTCGAGATTGCGGGCGAGCGCGGCGTGACGGTCGATCGGGCGGGGTTCGATGCCGAGATGGCTCAGCAGCGCGAGCGGTCGCGAGGCACCCCAGGGAGCGCCTTCACCGCCGACGCCGAGCTGTCGGAGCTGCAAAGCGAGTTCGTCGGCTATCCGAACCAAACCTCGGCGAAGGGCCTCACCGTCCTCGCGGTGCGTCCCGCTGGCGACGATGCGCCTGCGGAGGTCGTGCTCGATCGCAGCCCCTTTTACGCGGAGGGAGGCGGGCAGATCGGTGATCGTGGCGAGCTCGTCGGAGTGCGTGGCCGCCTCGAGGTCGACGACACGCGGCGCGCCGGGCAGGCCATCGTCCACCTGGGCAGGCTCGAGGGGGAGCTCGCCGTCGGCGACCGCGTGGATGCGCGGGTCGACGGCGATCGACGCTGGGCGGCAGCCCGCAACCACACGGCCACGCACCTGCTCCATCGCGCGCTGCGTGACGTGCAGGGTGAGCAGGCCAAGCAGGCGGGGAGCTGGGTCGGTCCCGAGGGGCTGCGCTTCGACTTTCCAGCGCCGAGCGCGACTCCAAGGGAGGCCCTCCGCGAGGTCGAGCGTCGTGTGAACGAGCAGATTCGGCGCGACGCAACCGTGACACCGACCCAAATGAGCCTCACGGAGGCCCAGGTCCTCGGCGCTGACATGTTCTTTGGCGAGAAGTACGTACCGGAACGCGTCCGCGTCGTGCAGATCGACGGCTACAGCAAGGAGCTGTGTGGCGGAACGCACGTGGCGGCCACCGGCCAGATCGGCAGTTTCGTGATCACCGGAGAGTCGAGCATCGGCGCTGGCCTGCGGCGGATCGAGGCCGTCACCGGGGCTGCGGCGGACGACCTCGTGTCGCGCCGCCTCGATGCCCTGCACCGCACCGCGCAGCTCCTCGGCGACAAGGACGAGAACGTACCGGCCCGCGTCGAGGCGTTGCTGGGCCGCGTACGTGAGGCGGAGAAGTCGGCAAAGGGGCAGGCCGCCGTCGCGCCGCGCCTTGATGCCGCCGAGGCGCTGCGCACAGCTCAGGAGGCGTCCGAAACCCAGGTGATCGTGCAGCACTACGCGGAGGCCGATGGCGCTGCGCTTCGCGCGCTTGCCGACGATCTGCGTGGCATCGCCGGACGCTTCGTCATCGTGGCCGCAGGTAATGGAAACGGCCAACCTGCGCTGCTGGTCGCGGCAAGCCGTGACCTTGCCGGCGAGGGGTTCGATGCGGCCGCCATCGTCCGAGATGCAGCGCGTCTGATGGGCGGTGGAGGTGGGGGCCGCGCCGACCTGGCTCAGGCGGGTGGTCGGGACGCAGCACGGCTCGACGATGCGCTGAAGGAGGCGGCACGGCTTGCGCTCGAGGCGCTCCGGCGCGTCGAGGCGAACTGAGCCGCGCGGGACCGATGGCGACGGTGCAACAGCTGGTCGGGAGGGTTGTCGGGCGGCTGCAGGGTTCGCCTCGCTCTCGAGGGGCACCCGCCGCGATCACCGCGCTCGACGTGGGCACCGAATTTGCAAAGGCGCTGGTCGTCACGTCGGAGGCCGGGCCGGACGGAACCGTAATGGGCGTCGTGCGCGGTGTCGGCCGTCAGCGCCAGGGGCTGACGCACATGCAGTCGGGAACGGTGAGTGACATCGATGCGGTCGTGGCCAACTGCGGGAGGGCGCTCGCCGAGGCCAAGGCAATGGCCAACATCCGCCCGACGGCTGCCGTCATCGGTATCGCCGGCGAGCTGGTCAAGGGGACGACCGCCTCCCTGGCGGCTCGTCGTGACGATCCTCGCCACCCACTCGACGACGCCGAGCTCGAGCACGTCATGGAGCGCGTGCAGGACGAGGCGCTGCACGAGGCGGAGCAGCGCATCGCCTGGGAGAGCGGCCTGGAGCAGCTGGACGTTCGGCTCGTCCATGCGGCGATCGTCGAGATGAAGATCGACGGCTATCCGGTGAGCAACCCGATCGGCTTCACCGGCGCGCACCTCGAGATGGGGATCTTCAACGCCTTCGCGCCGATGGTGCATCTCGGCGCGCTCCAGTCCGTGGCCGCGGCGCTCGGACTGCAGCTGC
Source organism: Chloroflexota bacterium (assembly GCA_030774375.1). The sequence goes on from JALYLE010000025.1 coordinate 12,043, forward strand.
TCGGCGTCATCGCCGAGCCGTACGCGGTCGCCACGTGCCTCGACCCGGGCGAGCTCGGCGACAGCGGTGCGGTCTTCATCGACGTAGGTGGGGGAACGACCGATGTCGCGCTGGTGCGGCACGGGGGGATCGCGGGGACGAAGATGCTGGCGCTCGGCGGCCGCGCCTTCACGAAGGGCATCGTGGAGCGCTTTGACCTGACGTTCGCACGAGCGGAGGCGTTGAAGGTCGCTGCGGCCGAAGGTGGGGACCTTCCCGAAGCGGCAACGTCGCGCGATGAGCTCGAGGCGGCGCTGACGGCTGATGCGGAGGTCTGGCTGGGCGGCGTGGAGCTCATGATCGCCGACCTGGCCGAAGGCGAGCTGCTTCCGGCACGGATCTACCTATGCGGCGGCGGCGCTCGGTTGCCGCAGATCCGCAGCGCGCTGGCGGGCGACGCGTGGTGGCGGCGACTGCCATTCGCCCGCCGCCCGGACGTGCGCTCGCTCGCGCCCTCCGACGTCATCGGTGTGCAGGACGCGACCGGATTGCTCCGCAGCGAGCAGGATGTGACACCAATGGCGCTCGCACACCAGGGATTGATCATCGACGCCCAGACCTCCGCGGTCGATCGCGCCATGCGCCTCGCCGTGCGGGCCATGGAGCTCTAGGAACCGATGGCCGAGGCCGCAGCAGCTCCCGGCATCGAGATCGTCTACCTCGAGCCCGACGACGAGATTCCATCTGTCATTCGGCGGGTCCACGAGCCGGGCGCTGCGCGCGTGATCCTGGTCGCTCCCGGGCGCATCAAGGCACTCTCCAGCGTCATCGCCCTCCGGCTCCTCGCACGCATTGCCGGCGCGGCCGGGACGGAGGTCTCCCTGGTGGCCGATGCATCGACCCGGGCAATGGCCGCGGAGGCAGGCATCGCCGCGTTCCCATCCCTCGCCGATGCGCAGGCCGGCGGCCCAGCCACAGGACCGCCGGCGCTGCCACGCGCCAGCATCCGCGTCGTGCGCGGCGAGCGCGCGCCGCGCGCC
>JALYLE010000026.1 GCA_030774375.1 Chloroflexota bacterium
GCTCCTTCACCATCCACTGCGGCACATCGGCAAGGTCGGGAATTGGCGTGGCGCCGACGCCGATCAGCTCCTCCGTCGTCAAGTTGTGGAAGGCCCACAGAAACATCGTGGCGGTGGCATCGCCCTCTACCAGCGAGAGGCGCGCGAGATCGCGATCGTCCTGGCCGGCGGTGTCGATTCCCAGGCGTGAGAGTCCAAAGCTCGCGTCCTGGAGTGCATGCGTGTACTCGTGTGCGTAGGTGATCTTGGCCGCCGGCGTGAGGCCTGCGTCCGATACGACCACCATTCGCTTCGACTGGTCGTCGTAGTAGCCGATCACCTGCCCGGTCAGGAGCTTCAGCTGCAGATTGGCGGCGTCCTGGTCGGCGCGGAGCAGTCCCAGACCGCGCAGCACTACGTTGTCGTCGGCGCGCCGCGTGCGGGGATAGTCGGTGTCGAACCGCGCCTTCAGCCGATCCGCGAGGGCGCTGGTCGAGATCAGCTCGGGCTTTCCAACCGATGCGGCGGGAAGTCCGCGCAGGCTCTCCACCTGGCGCTCGATGGCCGAGAAGATCGCGCTGGAATCGAGGCGTGCAGATGGTGTGGATTCTGGCGGGCTAGCAGAGCCAGGACTCGCGAGCGCGCTCCCGGGTCGTTCTGTGACGAGCGGTCCCTGGGCAATCGGCGAGTTCGTGGCGCGCAGCCCAAGGACGGCAAGGCCGGACAGGGTGAGGAGCGCGACCGCGATCGCGACCGAGCGGCGGGCAGGGACGGGCATCGGCCCTCATTGTTGCAGGCCCGGCGTCGCGCCCCGCGACAAGATTCAGGTTTCTTTACGTCGTGGCGTGTTGGGTATTCACATCGCATCCGTAGCCTCGTCGCTGCGAGTTGGAAATCCATCGCGGGTTTCTACTCCACCCTCCCTCCTTCGAGCGCCGGTGTCATTGGGCGGGCACCGGCGCTCGTGCGTCTTCCACCCGCCTCCGAGCGCGTCAGCTGCGGGGCCTGCCGCCCGCCGCATCGGCTACCATCTCGCGCACCGATGGAGATCACCTGGTACGGGCGCGCGTGCTTCCGGCTGCGCGGCCGCGAAGCGACCGTCATCTGCGACCCGTGTCCGCCGTCGACTGGCTTTGTAGCCGGTAAGCACGACGTCGACCTGCTCACGATCTCGCACGATCACGCCGACCACTCATACACGCGCTCCATCACCGCGGGCCTGACCCTGCGGCGGCCCGGCGAGTACGAGCATCGCGGGATCCTGGTTACCGCGGTGCGAACCTTCCACGACGGCGAGCGGGGGGCGGCTCGCGGAGACAACATCGTCTTCGCTGCCGAGATCGACGGTGTCCATGTCTGCCACCTCGGCGACCTTGGCCACCTGCTGACCGATGAGCAGCTGCTCGAGCTCGGACCAATCGACGTGCTGCTCGTGCCGGCCGGCGGCCACACGACCATCTCCCCCGCGGAGGCCGCCGAGGTCGTTTCGCAGGTCGGTCCCAAGATCGTGATACCCATGCACTTTGCCGTCGACGGTGTCTCGACGGACCTCGGAGACCCGGGCACCTTCCTGCATGAGATGGGGGTCGGCGAGGCCGTACGTCAACCGAAGGCAGTCATCACCCCGTCGAATGTCCCCGACGAGGCACAGGTCATCTTGCTCGATCCTCGAGGGCGGACCGGCTAGTCCTCTCCCGCCCCGCTGGGAGTACTCTGGTAACCCGGTCAAACGGTACTTGTTGCCGTCGCGCAACATGAATCCACCGGGTTACCCCACCCTACCCCACAAGACTCAACCGCCGGGCCGACGGAGGTACTGGTCAGGAACAGGACTGCCGCGTATTCTGCCGATCTCCAGGGGGTCGATGGCTGTCCCATCGACAGATTTGGAATCATCTGAGGTATCTGGCTGTGACTCATCCAACCACCACACTCGCAAGACCGGCATCCCGGACGATGCTGGCCATCGCGGCCATGGCCGCGCTGCTCTTGTCGCTGTCGTTCGCAATTCGGCCGGCGTCGGCAACCGTCAGCTACACGCCCGGGGACAACGGCCATCCCACGAACGGCCCGTACTCCGACCTGAAGGGTGGAACGGCCACCTTTGCCTTCCAGGCGAACGCGATCCTGTTCTGCGATGCCAATGACACCGCCGGCAGCTTCACGTTCCACATCGACTACTCGGTGACTGGGACGCTGGACGCCGGTGCGACCCTCGTCGTCTACCTGTCGCCGAACAACGGCGCCATCAATGGCAATGCCGACGCGAACAGCGACGGCACGGTGACCGATGCGGAGGCGAACGCCTACATCGCGACCGTCGAGTCCAACTACGGAGTCGTGGACATCGGTGGCCTCTCGGGGAGCGGCACGCTCGATGTCGACCTGGATGTGACCAGCCCATTCAAGCTGGCGACAGGCGGCGTGCTCGGCGTGATCGCGACCGAGTCGGACAAGACCGTCGTCTCCAACTCGAAGACGAATTCACTGAACTGCACCGAGGCCGAGTCGACCCCGACACCGACCCCGACGCCAACGCCAACTCCAACTCCAACTCCAACCCCGACGCCAACCCCAACCCCGACACCGACGCCAACGCCAACTCCGACCCCCAGCAACTCCGTGAGCGCGTCGGCATCGGCCTCAGCTTCGGCCAGTGCTTCGCACTCCCCGGAGGGATCCGTCAAGGCGGTCACGGGAAGCCCCGAGGCCAGTACCCCGAACACCGCGTTCGGTAGCAGCAGCAGCAACCCGATGGGGACCCTGCTCTTCACCCTGATCCTGGTCGGCTCGCTGGGCGCTCTCGCCTTCGCGAACGTCCGCACCGTCCGTACCGTCCGCCGCCGGCGGTAAGGGCATCGGCGACAGCCGATCTCTTCTCGGTACGACTCGAGGCCCCCGGTTCGCCGGGGGCCTCACCATGTCGGCGGAACCGCGTAGTCCGGATCTCCCAGTACCGCCGAGTCAACCAGTCCTAGGACTTCGTTGCCCTTCGTCACCGGTACTTGCGGCAGTTTCTCCACCGTACCTCACAAGACCGGTCAAACCGCACCGAACATGGGGTACCAAAGGTACTGGACCCGTCCCTATACTCGCGTCCCTTCTCACCAGTGGGGGCGTCCCGAAGCCGTTCGCGGCATGTCGGACCGCCGTCAACCACATCCGATCAGGCTCGAGGGGGAGCAGGTCGGAGAACAACCAAAGAGAGTCCCGTGATCGACCCGGCGTTCTGCCCACGCCGTCCATCGGTCCAGGCGCCGGAGACCAAGCTCCCCACCGGCCCAGTGGACTCACGCAGAGGCAACGAGCCCGTCAATCGAAAGCCAAATTGCGGTCGCGGCAGACGGCCCGCAGGTGCCAAGGGGGCATCCAAATGCATAACTCGACACTCAGGCTGAATCCCTTCCGTACAATCCCAGTTGCATTCGCACTCATCCTCAACGCCGTTCTCGGGCCTCTCGCACCATTGGTCCATTCGCCACTCGTCGGAGAGACGGTGATGGGCTACGTCGGCGACGCGAGCACCTTCGAGCTCGACGGCAACGCCTTTCATGCCACCGCGCATGACTGGGACCAGGTCTACGCCGACCGAAACGGTCCCCCGTACCCGAACTCGGACGCCGATAACCAGATCTTCATCAGCGACGGCTTCGGAAGCGGCGATGACATCCTGACCGGTGGCAACACCAAGGACATCGATGACATCTCGAGCTGGCTCTGGAAGGTCGGCTCCGTCCAGGACAAGGACGACATCGAGAACGCGTTCGCGGCCGCGTACACCGCATCGAATGGCCACACCGTCGCGTACTTCGGGCTCGATCGCTATCAGACCAGTGGCGACGCGACCGCAGGGTTCTGGTTCTTCAAGAACGGCATCGCCAAGACCGGCATCGGGACGGCTCCCGGATCTCCCTTCAGCGGCGTTCACGCCGAAGGCGACATCCTCGTCGTTCTCGATTACACCAACGGTGGCGTCACCGCGACCGCTACCGTCTACAAGTGGCACAACGGAGCGCTCACGAACGCCGGCTCCGGATCGAAGTGCGATAACTCGCTTCAGAATGTATGTGCCATCTCGAACCTCAACGACGCGAACTCACCATGGCCGTACACCCCGAAATCCGGGACGAACAACGTCTTCCCGGGGAATGCCCTGTTCGAGGGCGGCCTCGACCTGACGGCGCTCGGCCTCGCCACGGGCTGCTTCTCGACCTTCATGGCCGAGACGCGCTCCTCGCAGGAGACGACCGCCACGCTCTCCGACTTCGCCCTTGGCAGCTTCTCGTTCTGCGAAAAGCCAAGCCTCGCGACGCAGGTCTCGGCAGCGTCCATCAACGTCGGCGAGAGCGTGACCGACCTCGCGACGCTTTCCGGCAACAAGGGCCCTGTCACGGGCACCGTCGACTTCTTCGTCTGCGGCCCCACCCAGAGCGCGCAGGAGTGCACGACGGGTGGAGCATCGGCCGGATCAGGCGTCACGGTCACGAATGGATCCGCAACGTCGGATCCCGTCACGGCCAACGCTCCGGGCGTCTACTGCTTCCGGACTGAGTTCACTCCCGAGGCAGGCTCCAAGTACCTCGCCACGACGCACACGGCGACCACGAACGAGTGCTTCGAGGCCCTTCCGGCTGTCGTGCAGATCACCAAGGCCGCCGACGCAGCCAGCGTCTCGGCGGGATCGCCAATCGGCTTCAGCGTGACGGTGAGCAACACCGGTGCCGGCAACGCCACCGGGGTGACCCTCAGCGACGCACTGCCGGGCGGCAACCCCGCGACGCCGGTCCATTGGGTGATCGACGGCACGACGGGCAACCCCGCGGCGTTCGCCATCAGCGGCGCCGACGGCAGCCAGCAACTGACCCTGGCGGGCCAGCCCATCAGCCTCGCGGCGGGAGCCCACCTGACGGTCCACGTCACGGCGGCAACCTCGTCCACGAGCTGCGCGACCTACGACAACACCGCCAGCGTCAGCACCACCAACGACGGTTCGGATGAGGCATCGGCTTCGACCGAGGTCCTCTGCCCGGAGCTGGTGGCCACAAAGACGGCCGATAACGGCACGGTGAGTGGAGGCGACCAGATCGGCTTCACCATCGACATCGTGAACAAGGGTTCGGGCGACGCGTTCAACGTGGCGCTCAATGACCCGCTACCGGCCGGCGCCGACCTCGACTGGACGATCGCCGACCAGCCAGCTGGCGACCCCTGCTCGATCACCGGGAATGTTGGTGCTCAGACGCTGGAGTGCAGCTTTGGCACCCTGGCATCCGGCACCGGCGTGGCCGTGCACGTGGTGAGCGACACAACGGCTGCCGACTGCAGCACGCTTCACAACGTTGCACACGTCACCGCCAGCAACAACGAGCCCCTCGACCCGCAGGCCGACGTCACCATCCAGTGCCCCGGCCTGAACATCGCGAAGACCGCGGCCACGTCTCCGATCAACGGCGGCGATACCGCGAGCTTCACGATCTCGGTCTGGAACGTCGGACCTGGCTCGGCGCTGAACGCCACCCTCAACGACCCGCTTCCGGCGGGTGACAGTGGCGCGCTCGACTGGAGCATCGATCCGGCCTACTCCGGTCCGGGGACCTGCGACGTGACCGGCGCGGCCGGTGCGCAGACCCTCGCCTGCTCGTTCGGGGACCTCCCGGCGGGCACCACCAAGGCCAATCCCAGCGCCAGCATCACGCTGGTGGCAGTCACCTCGCCCGCCGACGAGTGCGCGACCCTCGACAACACGGCCACGGTCTCGGCGGACAACAACCCATCGCGGTCTGCATCGGCCTCAATCGAGGTCACGTGTCCTGCCCTGGTGATCGAGAAGTCGGTCGACAAGGCCGTCATCGACGTCAGCGAGGGGACCTCGACGGCCGACCACACTGCGACCTGGACCCTGACCTACACGCTCACCGATGGCCCGGTCAGCAACGCCCAGATCGTCGACACGATCCCGGCCGGCCTGACCTACGTCACCGGTAGCGCGAGCGTAGCGCCGAGCTCGATCAACGGGCAGGTCCTGACGTGGGACTTCCCGCTCCTGAGCTCGTCAGGGACGATCACGTTCCAGACCACCGTCGATGGCAACATCGGTGGTGGCGTGTCGCTCACCAACGTGGTGACGATCGAGTCGGACCAGACGTCCAAGGACGATGGGCAGGCCAAGGTGAGGACCGTCGAGACGGCGCCGCCACAGGAGGCCACCCCATCGGTCCCGAACACCGCACTGGCACTCGACCAGAGCGGCCAGCCAATCCAGATCCCGGTTGAGCTAATGGTGCTCTTCTTCCTCAGCTCGCTTGCCGGCCTGACACTCGCCAACGTGAGATCGGTGCGGCGCCGCCGCAGCTAGACCGATGCGGGGACCGGCCTCCGGGCCGGTTCCCGTGATACCGCCAGCCCCCCTGGCAGGGACGGGGCAGAGGCTCGACCTCTGCCCCGTTCTCTGTTGTCCCAGGAAAGTAGAGCTCTGGGCGCGACGCCGGCGCCATCAGAGCTTCCGCACGTTCGCTCACCGAGTCGGGGCCGCGCGCAGCGGGCAACCGCTATCGTTTGGCGGCAACTGCCATGAACGTTCGCGCCACGGGGAAGAGCGCGCGGCAGGTTGCGCACCCGAGCCGACGATCGACCCCTGAGGACGCCCGCGCCGAGCGCGTCTGGTTCCGGCCGAAACCGTGCGGCCGGTCAGCGCCTGGGCGTTGGCTGGGCCGACGGCACCTCGCTCGCGTTCGTCTTCGGCGACTTCGTCGGGTGCGGACTCCTCGACGGCGTCTGCGTGGCCGCCGGCTGGCCCCCGGCGTTTCCACCTTGGGCCGCGCCACTGGACGCACCGGATTGGCCACCCTGACCATTCACGCCAGGTGCGGCGGCGGGAAGGTGACTCGCCGAAGCGGTAATAGCGCGTTGGAGCCCGGCCTGCGCCTCATCAGGCGCCCCCGCAAGCAGCTGCGTGAGGACGTCGTTATGGTGCGCCAGGTTCGCGACCTCGCCGGCGCTCGGCCCACCGAGGGCCTCGAGTGCCTTCTCCGCCTCGCCAACTGCAGCGGCGGCCCCCGGAATCTTGTCCCAACGGCCCGCCGCCGCAAGTTGCTCGAGCTCGGAGAGTCGAGTGTTGAGGGCGAGCTCGGCGAGCATTGGGCGTGCGACCGGAGGAGCGATCTGCATTCGAACGGCCTCGAGGCGCAGCTTCATCGTATAGAGGGCGTCGCCGGGCAGCGAGGAGGACGACGCAGCGCCCGCGCTCGAGACGCCCACCACGAGGGCGAAGGTCGCGTACAGCACCGCACGCCCAAGGCGGCCCATCTCGCTGCGGCGCGGAGCGGGCGCCACGTGTCCCTCGCGGACGGCAACATAGCGATTCAGGACGCTCGTCCGCAGCTGCTTGCGGAACTTTGGATCCGGCCGCAGACGGGCACTGGCGCGCACTACCAGGCGGGCGGCAGGATCGTCGGCGCCAATCGGCGGGGTTCGGCGGGAAATCAGTCGGTCGATCACGGCCAGCGGGGCGTCAAGGAGGCTCATGACGCCGCCCGCGAATCGCTCGGTTCCTCGATCTCAGCCTCGCTCATGTGGCGCCGCAAGGCGGAGATCGCGCGGAACGTGAGGCCACGGATCGTCCCGGCCCGACGGCCCATCGCCTGAGCCGCCTCCTCCGCGGAGAGGCCAGCCACGAAGCGCAGGGCGAGCGCCTCCTGCTGATCCGGAGTGAGCGTGGTGATGGCGCGTCGCAGCTCGCGAATCTGCTCGCTGCGCAGGCTGATCGCCTCGAGACCCTCGCCGTCGCCGGTATCGTGGGCGGGGCTGAGGGGCTCGGTGGGTCGATCACGCCGCATGTGGTCGATCACCGCGTTGCGCGCGATGCGGAAGGCCCATGCAGCGAAAGGCCGGCCATTCGCGTGGTAGCGCGGTAGGCCCCCCACGACGCGCTCGAAGACGAGCTGCGTCAGGTCTTCTGCATCCTCGCGGCGGCTGACGCGAAGCGCGATGTAGCGGTAGATCGGGCCGACCAGTTCGTCGTACAGGCCGCCGACCGCCGAGATGTCGCCCGCCATGGCCCGTCGCGCCAGCGCGTCAACGCCGACGTCATCGATCGCGGGACGGGGCAGGACGCCGGGGTGCGCAGCACGCAGGTCGGGATCGACCAGGCGCCGGGCGACGAAGGCGTCCATTGGTCCTTCACGCATTGGGGTGCTCGAATCCTCGCAAACTCGGGGGCAGCTTCACCACAGGTGGCGGCAACCGTAGCATCGGTACCAGGCGGACGCCAGTACTCTGGTGACTCGCGGCACCAGGACGATCGGACGCTAGATGATGGCCAGCTCGCCCCCGACCGTTTCGAATGCCGCGAGGCAGGCCTCGAGCTCTTCTCGGCTGTGCTCCGCGGTCACGATGGTCCGGACCCGGCTCTTTTCCTCGGGGACCGTCGGGAAGCCAATCCCCATGGCGAAGACGCCGGCCTCGAAGAGCCGGTCCGATAGCTCCATGGCGAGCGCACCCCTGCCCACGATCACTGGCGTGATCGGCGTCTCCGAGGCCCCTGTGTCGAAGCCCAGAGCGGTCAGGCCCTCCTTGAAGAAGCGCGCGTTGTCCCAGAGCCGATCGATCAGCTCCGGCTCGGTCTCGAGCACCTCGATCGCCGCCAGGCACGCCGCCGCCACGGCCGGTGGGTGAGACGTGGAGAAGAGGAATGGCCGCGCCTTGTGCTCGAGGACGGTGCGCAGGCTCGCCGAACCGGCGACGTAGCCGCCCAGTAC
>JALYLE010000027.1 GCA_030774375.1 Chloroflexota bacterium
CCGCGAGGTTGCGGCGCATGCCAGCCGAGGTCAGCAGCGCACGATCATTCTGGCCATGAAACTGGCCGAAACCGACATCCTGGCCGAGGATGGCCCGACGCCGATCGTCCTCCTCGATGACATCTTCAGTGAGCTCGACGCGGAGCGATCAGAGCGCACCCTGAACCTGCTCCTGGCGCGCCGGCAGGTGCTGGTGACGATGGCTGACCCCGGAGCCCTTCCGGCTTCGCGCCGTCGAAGAGTGCCGATCTGGCAGGTCGACGACGGGCGCCTCTCGCTGACGCCGCGCGTTGCGTGAGGGCAGCCGTGCCACGCGATCCGGCCGATCGGTCCGATGAGCTCCCTCGCGGCGGCGCGCGCATCGAAGAAGCCGCGGCCGCGGTTCATCGCGCGCTGCTGACCTGCCTCGGTCCAGGAGCTGGAGAGCAGATTGCGATGGCACAGGCTCGCCTGGCCTGGCAGGAAGTGACCGCGGAGGCAGGCCTCAGCCGCGGACCGATGACGAGCCGCCTTGTGCGTCTGGTCAACGGGATCGCTCACGTCGACGCATCCGAGGCGATCCTGGCCAACGAGCTGCGGCTGAGGACCGATGCGCTCGTCTGGTCGGTCAACGCACGCATGCATGGGCGCCCGGGTGCCACCCTACGCATTAATGCGCTCGACATTACGGTGGGCGGACCGACCCGGGGGCGCGACCTATAATCGGCTCGCTCCAGCCACTGAGCCGCCCGGTGACAGCCACACATGATCAATCGACTCGCCACCCGGATCGGCCTCCCCGTCGAGGAGGAACGCGCCGCTGACGCCCTAGATGTCGTTCGGTTCCGTGAGCCGACGACCGGCGCCGAGGTGCGCACCAAGGGCAGCCTCTTCCTCATGGCGCAGGTGACCCGAGGCGATGCGGCGATGCGGAAGGCCGCCCACGAAGCCCTCGAGGCGGTCGAGCGCGACTACTACTACGACCTGTCATCTGGCGCGCTCTGGTCGCTGGGCAAGGCACTTACCAACGCCAACCGGCGCCTCTACCACCAGCGCGGGCGGCTTGGGATCCCGCGACGGGCGGGGCTGAGCGTCATCGCCGTGGTCGTCCATGGGCGCGAGGCTCACGTCGCCAAGCTCGGCGGGGCCGCGGCGGTGATCGTTCGGGGCGAGCGAATGTACGAGCTGCCGCCGCCCCCGGCAGCCGCAGAAGAGGACCCCCGAATCCGAGAGCGACGCGTCGCGGCGACCCTCGGCGAGGCGCTCGAGATCGAGCCGTACACCTGGCAGGGCGAGCTGGCGGCCGGCGACCGCATCGGGCTGGTCAGTCGCAACCTCGCCGCGGTGGTCGGCGTCGACGAGCTGAAACGCGCCCTCGTCCTCTTGCGCCCATCCCAGGCGGTCGAGCATCTCCAGCACCTCTTCCAGATCCGGGGCGGAACAGGATCGGATGGGATCCTGGCGATCGAGATCGTCGGGTTGCCGGCCACCGCCACCACGCATCACCTCCAGCCGGTCCGGCCATCAGAGCCGCTCGCCGGCCTTCCTGACCAGTCGCCGGTCCCCCTGGCCGATGCGATCGGCGCATTCCTCCATCGCAGCGCAGCTGTGCTCGACGAGCTGCAGGGCATGGCCGGCCGGGGCGTGCTCCATCTCATGAGCTGGATCCTGGCATTCGTTCCGCGGCGGCGGCCGAAGTTCCGCGAGGTGGCCCGCACCGAGCTGCGCGAAGAGGGCCGGCGCCGCCGCCTCGGGCTGCTGGGCATGGCGGTCGTGGCCGTGCTCGTGGCCGCGGGCTCGACGGTCGCCAGCCTGCCCAGCGTTCGTCCGACGGAGGCAATCCCACGCGCGAAGATCGCGGCGGCGGCCGTCTCGGAAGCGCAGCGGCTCATGGCCCAGATCGAGGAGCGCGTCGACGGACAGGATCTCGTGCAGCGCAATCCGGGAAAGGCCACGGGCCTTCTCGACGACGCGTTCAAGGCGTTGCAACGCGCGGCCGACGCCGGGATCGCGGGCGATCAGCTCGCCGTTCTGCACGCCCGAGTTGACCGCGGCCTGGACGATCTCTACGCCGTGACGCGACTCGGCGAGGTCACCGTCCTGGCCGACCTGGGCCGTTCCTTCGACAACTTCGCGCCACTTCGCGTGGTGGCGGCGACCGACGGATCACTCTGGGTCGCCGAGACCGGGCGAGGACGGGTGATCCGCGTCGACCCATCCGGCAAGACCGAAGTGGTCTATCGCGCCGGTCAGAGGATCGGCTCGCGCACGCTCGGTCAGCCCTGGCTGATCGCGACAGCCGCCACCGACGTGGTCGTCGTCGACCGGCAGCGCCAGGCCTGGAGCCTCGACCTCGCGCAACGGCTGCCGCGCGCGATGACGTTGGCCGGGATCGAGACGGTCGGGGCCGGTTCGACGCTGCTCGGCGCGCTCCAGCACCGCCCGCCGCTCCTGATCTTCAACCTCTACCTGGTCGATGCAGGCACAGGCGCGGTCCGCAAGTGGAGCCCTCCCGCTGTGCTCCCCGTGCGCTATCCGACGCTGCCTGAGTCATTCCTCACCGCGAAGCCGGACCTTCCGGCGGCATCGGCTCGGGACATCGTGGTCGACGCGAACCTCTGGCTCCTGCAACCCTCGACGGTGACGCGCGTGAACTTTGGACGCCCCCTGCCCCAGACCGATTACTCGTTCGACCCGCCGCCTGACCACTCGGTGCGGCCGACCCTCGACTATCGGCTCCTGCGCGAGGCGACGGTGGGTGACCGCGAGCTGTTCTACGTCTACGACGCTGCGAACGCCCGGATCATCGCCTACCAGCGCGCCGACGGCGTCTTCGTCAAGCAGTGGATGGCGCCGCGCAGCGGCCCGTACGCCGGGCTCCTCGACGCGGTCAGCGGCATGCAGGTCGTCTCAACGGCCGATGGCCCGCCGGCGGCGCTGCTGCTCTCGGGCAACCGGATCGTCCGCGTCGTGCTCGAGTAGCCGGACTAGAATCGGTCCATGGGCGACCAGCCATACGGTCGCGTGCGGCTCATCGAGATGGTCGTGGAGAGCGTTCGGGTCCACATGCTGTCGAGCCAGCACGTCGTCATCCTCAAGGAGTCGGAGCGAGACCGATATCTCCCCATCTGGATCGGGCCGCCCGAGGCGAATGCCATCGCCATGCGCCTCCAGGGACTCAGCGCCGAGCGCCCGCTCACCCACGATCTGCTGGTGAGCGTGATCGAGGCACTCTCGGCCAGGGTGAGCCGCGTCGTCGTCACCCATGTCAGCGATGGCACCTTCCATGCTCGCCTCTACCTGGAGACCGGCGATGGCAGCGAGACGGAGATCGACTCGCGGACGTCGGACGCGATTGCGGTGGCGGTGCGCACAGGGTCCACGATCTACGTGGACGAGCGCGTGCTCGATGAGGCCGGAGTCGAACCGGACCAGGCGGAAGAGGGCGACGAGCCAACCGACGAGAAGCTGGCCGTCTTTCGCGAATTCGTGAACTCGCTCGACGTTGACCTGAGCGGTGAGATGGGACCCCCCACCGAGGAGCAGGGAGAGAGCTAATCCCGCGCCGAGGGATCGGCCAGGGTCGCCTCGCGGTTGAACCAGAGCGCCCATCGCAGGCGGCCGATGTCGCTGAACGTGCGCAGGATCTTGCGGAAGCTCGCGCCGGTGTTGGTGCCGGCGGCCCGCGGGTAGTGATGGACACCGACCTGTGCCATCCGCACGCCGCGCGCTCGCAGCTTGATGAGCATCTCCGCCGACAGGAACGGACCGTCCGCGTCGAGCCGCAGCCCTTCGAAGACCTCGCGACGGAAGACCTTCATGGCGCAGTCGATGTCCCGAACGCGCAGCCCAAAGGCCAGGGACACGATTGCGTTATAGGTCTTGGCGATCAGGATTCGATGCGGGGGATCACGACGCTTGATCCGCCATCCGATCACGGCATCCACCGGCCGCTTCTCCCGGTCATCGAGCCGGTCCAGGAGGAGCCGCAGCTCGTTCAGGTCGAACTGCAGGTCCCCATCGGAGAAGGCGACCAGCTCGCCGCGCGCGTTCCGGAACCCGGCCTTCAGCGCGCCGCCATACCCACGGTTGGGCTGGTGGTACACGCTCACTCGCGGGTCCGCGGCGGCAAGGGCGTCGGCCAGCTGCGGCGTCCGGTCGCGCGACCCGTCGTCGACGATCAGCACCTCGATCGAGTCGACCATGGGGGCGATCTTCTCGAGCGCGAGATCTACCGTTCGCTCGACGTTCTCCTCCTCGTCGAAGGCGGGGAAGAAGAAGGTAAGGCGCGGGCGAGGTGCGGTGGCTCCATCGGTCACGCTGGTCATCACCCTTTCACACTGAGGATGTGGATGAGCCCCGCGAAGCCGCCGATGGTCGGCAGATCCTCGCTGACCCAGGTGGCCGTGATCCGTGGCCGATCGTAGTCGGTGGCAACCACGAAGACCGGGCGCCCCGCGGCGAGCATGGCGCCGATCGCTCCCTCGATCGTACCGTAGCCGTCATCGAGGATGTTGCGATCGTCGATGATCTTCACGTCGGGCCGATCGCCGAGCACCCAGCGGTGGTACCAGAGCGGCGTACTGTAGCTCCACCAGGTGATCACCGCCGCGTCCGGGGGCAGCTGCGCATACACGCTCGCCACCCATTCGTCGGCGATCCGGTCGTCGCTCTGGTCTTCCTTGTCATAGAGCACGACGAGCGAGCCAGCAGGCAACGACATGCCGAGCGCCAGCACCACGAACCCGGCCAGCGCGGCCAGGCGCCGCCGCCCCGCGATCGAAGCTACCCGACGGCTCACCTCCGCCGCGGCCCGAGCACAGGCCCCGGCGAGCTTGGCGATCGCCACACCGATCAGGGGAGCGACGGCCAGCACGGCGGGGATGTAGTACCGCGCGATGTCGCCGTCCTCGAAGTTCATGGCGTACAGGATGTCCGCGAGCACGACCAGGGAAAGGAACAGGAAGGCGCCGAACTGGCGTGTGGCGAGCGTCGCCGCGCCCACCGCGGCGATCAGCCAGCCCGGCGCCGTGAACTGCTCGCCGAGCACGCCCGACGCCTCACTCCACTTCGTATCGAGGTTCCCGAGCATGTCGGCGAAGCCCGAGAAGAGGCCGTGGAACTGCTCGGCGAAGACGACGTAGCGGAGCCGCTCGAGCGTCGTCGGGCGGGCGTAGAAGAGCGGCGGCTCCGGGGGCGTGAGGGCGCGGATGGGGAGGTACAGGTAGGTCGCCAGGCCGAGCAGCAGCAGGCCCCCGCAGGCCAGGACCAGACGCCATCGGCGCCAGATGCCTGGGTCCACGATGAAGAGCCAGGCGGCGATCCCAAACGCGAGCAGGCCGGCGAGCGGATGGTTGCCCAGGGCGATGCCAAAGGTCAGCGCCGCTCCCATCAGCCAGCGCCCAGCCCGCGCCTTGCCTCGCCATTCGGCCTCCCGCCAGCAGAAGAGGAGCCAGATGATGAGGGCCACGAAGAGGGTGTTCAGGGCGTGGACGTCGGCGCGCACGGCGTTGCGCCACGGCTCGCTGGCGAAGGCGAACGCCAGGCCGGCGATCGCCGCCGCCGTGGCGCGCAGCGCGCGATGCCGCTCGTCGATGAGATGGCCGGTGATGAGCACCGCGAGGCCAGCTGAGAGCGCGATGCAGACGCCCGAAAAGAGGTTCATGCGCCATGCCACGCCCCCGATGGGGAGCTGGCTCCAGAGCCAGCCGAGCATCGTGTACGTCGGGAAGCCGGTCGGATGGAAGATGCCCAGCGTGTGCGGCACCGTCTGCGCCTCTCCCGTATCCCAGAAGGCGGCGGAGGGCAGCATGGTGCGCAGATAGACGGCCAGCGCAACGAGAGCGACCGCGCCGGCAGTCCAGCTCAGCAGCCCATCGGCGTAGGGGAGAGCGTGGCGGCGTGCAACCCGGGCCGAGGCGGTGCCGTGCGAGGTGCGATGTATACTCACCGCCACTTTGGCGAGCGTGTCCTTCCGGCGCCGGTGAACGCGGCACCGTCAGCGGTGGCCCGCAAGCCGGCTCGGCGATGGGGCGCGGGAAGCTTCACGCGTGCACTGCCCATCGAGGCGGGCACCCTCCTACTCGCAATCATCGTCAGCGGGCTGCTCGTCCGCGTCTTCATCGCCGGGATCGAGATGCCCCGCAGCGGGTATGCGATCGACATCGGCGACTTCACCATCTGGGGCCAGCGGATGGCCGCATCCGGGCCCGGCGCATTTTACGCGGGGGGCGGCCTCGCCGATTACCCACCTGGCTACATGTATGTCCTGTGGGCGCTCGGCGGCATCGGCAAGGTGCTCGAGCCGGTCGTCGGCATCAACATCACCGCCGGGCTTGTCAAGATTCCGCCCATTCTGGCGGATGCCGGGGTCGCCTGGCTCCTGTTCACCATGGGCCGCCGCTTCCTGGGTGAGCACCTCGGCGACCTCAGGGCAGAACAGGTTGGACTCGCCGCGGCCGCCATCTACATGTTCAACCCGGGCGTCATCTTTGATTCCACCGTCTGGGGCCAGGTCGACTCGGTTGGGACGCTGGCGGTGCTGGCGACGATCTACTTCCTGGCGCGCGGGTGGACCGAGGCTGCGGCGGCCGGCGCGGTCATCGCGCTGCTGATCAAGTTCCAGTTCGCGTTCATCATTCCGGTCGTCCTCGTCGTGGGTCTGAAGCGACATCTCTTTGGGCGCTCGGCCGATCCCAGCCAGGCGGACCGTCCAGACCTGCTGCGGATCCTGACCTCGCTCGCCGCGGGCCTCGGGACGACCGTCCTGCTGATCGCCCCGTTCGGACTCAGCATCTGGTCGCCGGGAGACGCAACCACGTGCAGCTGCCTGTGGGGCAGGTTCGTCTCGGCGGCCAGCACCTACAGCGGCCTGAGCATCAACGCGTTCAACCTGTGGATGAATCCCTTCAGCGGGCTGGCCGGCGGCCCAGACACCCCGGTCGCGCCTTCGCTGCAATGGGGCAGTGACCAGACCGTCGTCGCGACCATCGGCTCCTTCGTGGTCACATGGCAGTTCGTCGGCATTGCGCTCTTTGTCGCCGTCGCAGCGGCGGCACTCTGGGTCGTCCTGCGACGCGACGATGCCATGGGGCTGCTGGTCGCGTCACTGCTCCTGGCCGTCGCCTTCTTTGCGCTGCCGACCCGGGTCCACGAGCGCTACCTCTTCCCAGCGCTTGCGATCGGGGCGCTTCTCGTCATGCGTGACCGCCGTTGGGCGGTTGCCTACGGGCTGATCTCGCTCTGCTTCTTTGCCAACGTGTACGGCATCTACACCGCGGACTGGTCGTTCTACCAGGGGACGGTCCTCAACCCGGGCGTCGGCGGCGTCGCCATG
>JALYLE010000028.1 GCA_030774375.1 Chloroflexota bacterium
GGACACCGCTGAGCGAGGTCGAAGACGACGACACGTTCTGGCTGGGCACGCCCGAACAGCTGGCCTCGATGATGATCGAGCGCAAGAAGCTGGGCTATGACACCTTCATCGCGGAGATGCCGGCGCCATATGACGCGGAGACGCTCGAACGCTGGATCGGTGAAGTGAAGCCGATGGTGGACGCCGCCTGACGCTGCGTGGACCTGCTCGCCGCCTAGGGGCCGCTCACAACGCGAACCGCGGTCACCACGAATTCCTGACGGCATTGATCCACTGCCCCTCGGTGGTCTCGATCGGAAACTCGTCCCGGCCGTTCATGGGCTCGTTCATGGATGTGGCGCCTCGCCGACGACGCTCACCAGCGGCCGCCGCCAGAGCAGATCGTCGACTGGGATGAGGCGGAGCTCCACAAGCAGCCGGTCTCGCAACCGGTTGCGCCGCCGCGGGCTCAGGCTCGTGAACAGATCGTCCTCAATCCAGTGCTCCAGGACGGCGACGTACGACTCGGGGGTGAACTGATGGCCGAGCCACTCGGTCCTGGCTGTGACCCTGCGAAAGCCCGCCCGGCGCAGCTCGGCGGCCGCCGTCTCGGGCGAGGCGTAGACGTGAGGCTCCGGGCCGGCGGGTGGTGGCATGACGTCGAGCTCATCCAGGACCCTGTCGACGATGTCGTCGGGCTCGAAGGGATCGCCGCCAGCTTGCCAGGTGATGCAGGCGAAATGACCGCCCGGGCGTAGGACACGAACGGCCTCCCGAACGGCAGCGGCTCGGCTCGGGGCCAGCTGGATGGCGAACGAGGAGACGACCAGGTGCACGCTGGCGTCCGCGAGGGGGAGATCTCCGGCGCTTCCGATGAGGAACCGAGCCCGAGTCCGAAGGCCGGTTCCTCGCTCCTCGGCTGACGCCTCGGCGACCTCCATCATGCGCGCAGACGGGTCGACGCCTGTGGCTCGGGCCATCGGCCAGCGCTCGAGTGCAGCAATGAGAAGGCTGCCTGTGCCGGTCCCGACGTCGACCACGTCGATCGGCCGGTCGCCCGGGACAAGCCCATCCAGCCGGTCGAGCAGCCCGACGGCCGAGCTCGCCAAGATTGGTCCCCACCAGTCGCGGTAGGCCTCGGCGTAGCGATCGTACGGGTGCCCCGCGGCGGCTACGGCCATCCCTGCCTCAACCGCAGCGCATTTCAGGCGGCCAGCGCACGACGCTCTCCGATGGCGGTCAGGAGCCGTCCGAGCACGAGCCCCCAGATCGGGAAGAGGATCTGGTAGCCGATCCCACCCGCGTAGGTGAGCGGGTGACTCACGCCGCCCACCAGCAACCCAAGACCAAAGAGAATGAAGCCGATACCAGCCACAACGCCCAGCCACCGTGCGAGCGGCAGCAGCCAGGCGCCTGCCAGCAGGTTCGCCCCGGCGAGCCACATACCCATCACGAGCAGAGCGATCGCTTCGGCCGCAAACGCGCCCGTCGCGCCGCGCTCGAAGTCGAATGAAACAGCACCGCCGATCATCAGCGCCTGCAGAACGGACCAGCCCACGACGGCGGCAATTCCGCTGGTCAGCGCAAGCCGCGCAAGACCAATGGGCGTACGGCCGCCAAGCTCGTAGAAGGCGAGCATCACTGGCGCCAGGGCCAGGGTCATGACCAGCAGCGCCAGGTCGTTCACCGGGCCGAAGGCTGGGATTCCGGCGAAGAAAAGGCCGATCGCCACCAGTGCGACCAACCCGGCGATGGCGATCAGGTAGGCAGCTTGGGCGGCGATGCGGACCACCGGCGGATGCTCAATCCACCTAGTTCGGCTGTCAAGGTGCGCATGCCATGCCCGATGTACACTCCCGCCGACCTGGTAGGCGCTGCTACGGGAGGCTCGATGCAGGCAGTCGTTTCACGCCATGGATCCGCAGCGGCCCGGACTGCCGCGTTCACGCTCCTGCTCCTCGCTGCATGCAGCCCAGCACCGCTGAAGCAGCCATCCTGGTCCGCGCCTCCAGATCCGATGGACCTTGCCGCCAAGGCCGGCTTCGTGCCAACCGACCGCGAGTTCCTCGTCACGCACACCCACGTGCACCTCGATGTCTACGTCGACGGAACGCAGGTCCCCATCCCAGCGGGGATCGGCATCGACACGACGTCGAAGGGCGTGACCGAGAGTCCCACGCCGGACGGCACGGGCAAGGACTACCAAGTCCAGGTCTGCGACAAACCGTGCCTTTCGGAGCTCCACACCCACGACCCCGACGGCATCCTGCACAGCGAGTCCAAGGTCCCGGACAACAAGCCTGCGAAGCTCGGACAATTCTTCACTGAATGGGGGGTGCGCCTGGATGGAT
>JALYLE010000029.1 GCA_030774375.1 Chloroflexota bacterium
GACATTTGGTGTTCTCTCCCTTGGATACTTGATCCAGAGTTCATTTCCGGATTCGTTGCACGGAGCGTACGCCAACGGCGCAAGAACACAAGGGCGTTCGCCGACAGCAGTGCTGTCATCCTCGTGACAGCCGATGTTCGACCTCCAGATGGGATTTCGCCCGCGGCTGACCCTCAGCGCTCGGCGCGACGGGAGAGCGCCTCCAGGTCGGTGAGGACCAGGGTGTCCCGCTCGATGCGCACCAGGTCCTCGTCGATCAGCTCGCCGAGGAGCTTGTTCACGCTCTGTCGGGTGCCCCCGATCATCGCCGCCAGGTCCGATTGGGTATAGGGCCAGTCGAGGGTCATGGATCCGGTCGGGCCGCCGCCGGACTGAGCGGCGAGACGCACGAGGTGGCGAGCAAGGCGACCCGCGAGGTCGAGGAAGTGCAGCTCCTCAACGTGATTGGTGAGTCGCCGAAGTTCGGCGACGAGCGCGCTCAACAGCGCGTCGCGCAGGTCCGGATGACCGTTGAGCAGCTCAAGAAAGGTACCCCGCGAGAGGGTCAGCGTCTGGGTCGGCTCGATGGCGGTTGCCGTCGCGGATCTTGGCTGCCCATCGAGAAGAGCCAGCTCGCCGAAGAAGTCGGCCGGCCGGAGCGTGGCGATGATCGCCTCGTCGCCCTCGGTCGACGGGAGAACGATCTTCACGGAGCCCGAGACGATGATGTGGAGCGAGTCTCCGGCGTCGCCCTGGTGGAAGATCACCTCGTTGCGCCGAAAGCGGCGGTCGCGCAGCCGGCCAGCGATGGCGTGCAGGACACCCGAATCGCAGCCGGCAAAGAGCTGGCAGTGACGCAGGCTGTCGATCGCGAAGCGTTCTTCATGCATCGGCGTGCGCAGTTTACCGGCCCGGAGCGCCGCTACACTCGCCGGCGTGCCGTCCACGAGTTCACCCATATCGATCGCCGCACAGGCGATGGCGGTCATAACCTCGCCGGCCCACCTGCGCCACACGGGCCTGATCGAGGTGATGGGGGGCCGCGAGGTCCCCTGTTACGAGCGCCCCGAGCGCATCACGGCGATCGAGGAGGCGCTGACGGCTGACGGTGGCTATCGGCTCATGGGTCCGAACGAGCATGGCCTTCAGCCGATCACGGATATTCACGACCCCACGCTCGTGTCGCTGCTGGAAGGCGCCTGGTCAGCCGCGATGGAGGGTGGCGCCGATCCGGGCAGGCCAATCATCCCGGACACGTTTCTGCTGGCGCCCTACGCCGCAGGCGGCGCGTCCGATGCTGGGACGGCGTCAGGCAACCGACTGGGAGCCCACTGCCTGGACACGGCCACCCCGATCGTGGCCGGCACGTACGCCGCTGCCCGTGCAGCGGTGGACGTTGCGCTCACCGCCGCAGAGCGCGTCGCGCGTGGCGACCGACTCGCCTACGGCCTCTGCCGCCCGCCTGGCCATCACGCCGCCCGCGAGATGTATGGCGGGTACTGCTTCTTCAACAACGCCGCGATCGTCGCGCAGTGGCTCGTCGCCCAGGGGGCGGAACGGGTCGCGATCCTCGATATCGACTACCACCACGGCAACGGGACCCAGCAGCTCTTTTGGGAGCGCGGCGACGTCCTTTACGTCTCCCTGCACGCCGACCCGGCGCGCGCCTTTCCGTACTTCTCGGGGCGCGCTGATGAGCGAGGATCCGGACCTGGCGCCGGCGCGAACCGCAACTTCCCGCTGCCCGCTCGCGCCAACTCGCACGTGTATGAGCGCTCCCTGACCGATGCCTGCGAGCTCATCGCTGCTTTCGCACCCGACGCGCCGCTCGTCCTCTCGCTCGGCTTCGACACCTTCGACGGCGACCCGATTGCTGACCTCGCGCTGCAGACCGCCGATTACGAGGTCATCGGGCGAATGATCGGTAGCCTTGATCGGCCGACAATCGTGCTCCAGGAGGGCGGATATGCGGTCGAGGCGCTCGGCGCGAACGCGGTCGCCTTTCTGCGGGGGTTGCGGGCGCCTGGCGAGTCGCTCGAAACGCGGCCCGCCGCGCGGCGTGGAGGCAGCTAGCTCCCGTTTGCGTTCGGCGCGGGCTTCGGCTCGTCGCGCAGAACTTCGGCAAGGACAAGGGGGTCGACATTCCCGCCCGAGAGGATCACGACTCGAGCGTCGTCCGCCTCCGGCTGCGGTACGCGCCCGCCAAGGTGGGCTGCCATGGCAGCTGCACCAGACGGCTCAACCACGAGTCGCGCACGTGTGGCAAGAGCGCGCATCGCGTCGCGCAGCTCGTCGTCGGAGACGGTCACGATCTCATCGACAAAGGCGCGCATGTGCGCGAAGGGGAGGCGGCCGACGGCGGTCACCCGCAGACCATCGGCGAGCGTTCGCGCGATCCGTTCGGCCGGCCACGCGATGATCTCGCCAGCGGCCAGGGAGTCGCGGGCATCGGCGGCATCCTCGGGTTCCACGCCGACGATCCGCGCCCCGGGTGCCAGCGCCTTGACAGCGGCGGCGACGCCGGCGATCAGGCCGCCACCACCGATCGGTACCAATACGCTCGTCACGTTGGGCAGGTCCTCGACGATCTCCAGCCCGGCTGTCCCCTGGCCGGCGATCACCTCCGGATCGTCATAGGGCGGCAGCATGGTGTAGCCGTGCTCCGCCGCCAGGCGCTCGGCGACCGCAAGCCGCTCATCCGAAGCGGGACCGGTGGTGACGATCTCTGCACCGTCGCGTCGCACGCCGGCGACCTTGATGGCGGGGGCATTCTCCGGCATGACGATCACCGCCCTGACGCCCAGCAACCGCGCCGCGCGGGCCACCGCCTGGGCATGGTTGCCGGATGAGTAGGTGATCACGCCTGCCGCCCGCTCCGCGTCGCTGAGGCTCGTCAGCCGCGCGTAGGCCCCGCGCATCTTGAATGCGCCGACCGGCTGGAGGCTCTCGGGCTTGAGCCACGTCTGCGCGTCCCATGCAAGGAGCGGGGTGCGGACCGCGACGCCCGCGATCCGAGCGGCGGCGGCGCGGATGCGGTCGATGCTGACGAGCTCGGATCGGACGCGCAGCAGGTCCAGCTGGTCGGCGTGTTCCTCGAGGTGCCCGATGACGAACGATTCGAGGATCTCGCCCACGGTCATCACCCCGCGCCTCGGATGCATCCCGACTGCCCGCCAGGCGTCTGGCTGCCAGTCACGGATCGTCGCTTCCGCGGCGGCGATCCCGCCGGTCACGCGACGAAGGAGCGCCTCCGGGTCCTGGTTTCGGTCGCGCTCGATGGCTGCAATGCGGCCCGGATCGGTCTTCGTCCGACCGAATGGGATCGGGCCGGCCCGACCGCCGGCTCGACCGTTTGCTCGGGCGTCGAGGATCGCGGCGATCTGGCCCAGCCAGTAGTGCGGAAACTCGGCCAGGTGAGCCCAGACCTGGCCGGCCTCCCAGCGCTCCGTCGCGCC
>JALYLE010000030.1 GCA_030774375.1 Chloroflexota bacterium
CTCCGGAGCCGATGGCGCCGCGAGCTCCGCAGAATCGCCCTCAATGGTTGGTTCGCGCGCGACTGGCTCCTCGAGCAGATCCTCCTCTGCGATCCAGTCGGGTTCTTCCCAACTTGTGCTGTAGCCGGGCGGGAGCACGACCGAGGGCTCTGACGACTCGCGCGTGGGAACCGCCGCAGCTTCGGACGACCCCGAGGCGAGTGCGTCAACCGGCTCTGCGACGGACTCCACGGAAGGCTCGGGCCTGGCCTCCGCCTCCGCCACCGCGGACTCGGGCTGCGGTGCCGGCTCTGCGACGGACTCCAGGGTATCGGCCAGCTCCACCTCTGGCTCCGCAACGTCAGGCTCGATCTCCAACTCCTCCAGGGACGCCGCCTCCAGCTCGACCCACTCCTCTTCGACGGACCCCGGCGGAGAATAGGCGACCGACGGGTCGTCCTCCCGGGGCGTTGCCAGCTCCAGCTCATCTTCGAGTGCGGCCCCGCCAAGCTGATCATCGGCCAGCAGCTCGTCAACCTCGATCGCGGTGGCCAAGGCGGGCTCATCCATCACATCCTCGCCGTCCGCCAGGAACGGTGACCCGCCGCGGGACGGAGCGGCAGCCATCTCATCCCGTAGCGCCCTGAGTGCCTCGGCGGTCTCGGGGCCTCCTGGGAGGCTGCCACCAGTGGGGTCGTCGGCGCGAGCCAGCGCCTGGGCGATTCCCTCCACGGCCGATCGGCTTCCACCCCGACGCCGGCGTGGCCGACGGCCGAATTCAGGTGGCGCTTCCTCGATAGCCGCCACGACATCGGGCGCGGCAGCTGGCTCGACCGCTTCGGACGGCGGAACGGAGAGCGGCTCGAATGCCGGCTCGATGCGTGGTACGGCTCCCCGCGTCTCGGGAGAAGCGATCGCCCCGTCGGCAGCAGTCGTCGCTTCGGCCTCCGCGCTCTCATCCAGCGCCTCGGTGGCGGCCCCACCAGCCATGGCGCTCTCAGCCGTGGCGCTCTCAGCCGTGGGGCTGGGGGCCTCCGGAGCAAGGCTCCCGGCATCGCGCATGGCGTCAGCAGCGGCCTCGTGAGCGGTCATTGGGTGAGAGGTCGGCGACTCCCAGGGTGACGGCGCAACGGCGGCGCTCAAGGCGCTCGGCAGCCGGATCTCCATTCGGGTCTCCAGAAGCTCGACCCGCGTCCTCAGGGCGGCAACCTCGCCGCGCGCCTCGCCCAACGCCAGCAGTGCCTGGCCATACCGCTCTGTCAGGTTTCGAAACTCGGTGAGAAGCTCGCGAAACGGACCCAGGTCGTGGGCCGAAATGCCACCGCCGTTCCCGTTTCCGTTGCTCGGGCGCACAACCGGCGGTGCTGGCGCGGCGACCTTGGGCGGCTGAGGCTGGAGGAAGACGCGCATTGCGCCGCTGACCTCGGACTTGCCCGCCAGGACGCCTCTAGCGATGAGCTCCCAGACGCGTTGTTTCGGGATCCCGAGGATCGATGCCGCTTCCTTGACTGTGTAACCGTCCATCACGGGGCCGATAGCGTACTGCCTCGTGTCGAGAGCAACGGTGGACGGCGCTGTCCATCTGTATCATCCTCGGGCTCATGAGCCGCCCAGTGCAGGTTCCGACCCTCGCCGGTCACGACTTTGGACTTCCGCCAGGACTCGAGGGACTGGCCGAGCTTGCCTATAACTGGTGGTGGTCGTGGACGCCACGGGCGAGTGCCCTCTTCAGCCGCATCGACGCCCACGCGTGGTCCCGGCATCGCAACCCGATCCCCGTCCTCCTCGGCACCGACCCGGCGCGGTGGGCAGAGCTCGTCGCCGACGAGGACTTCATGGTCGACGCCAGTCGCCTCCTCGACGAGTTCCACCGCTACCTGGCCGATGGCTCCGACAGCTGGTACCGGCATGAGATCAGCGCTCACCCCGACCGGGCTCTCAGCAGTCCGGTCGCCTATTTCTGCGCCGAGTTCGGCTTCCACGAGTCGATGCAGATCTACTCCGGGGGCCTTGGCATCCTGGCCGGCGACCACTGCAAGTCGGCATCCGAT
This sequence comes from Chloroflexota bacterium, assembly GCA_030774375.1. The sequence continues at coordinate 2,031 of JALYLE010000030.1, forward strand.
GCCGCGCTTCCGTTCATCGGCGTCGGCCTCCTCTATCGGCGCGGCTACTTTCGCCAGGAGATCGACGCCGACGGGCACCAGGAGCACGCCCATCCCTATGTCGATCCAAGACAGCTGCCGCTACGACGGGCGAGGGCTCAGAACGGCTCCGCCCTGCAGGTCGCGATCGACTTCCCGGGGCGCACCGTGCGGGCCGATGTCTGGGTCGCACAGGTCGGGCGCGTGCCGGTCCTGCTCCTGGAGACGGATCTGCCCCGCAACGACGCCGCGGATCGCCCGATCACCCACATCCTCTACGTTCGGGGCCGCGAGATGCGCCTCTGCCAGGAGATCGTGCTCGGGATCGGCGGCGTGCGCGCGCTCCGCTCCCTCGGCATCGCGCCAGGCGTCTGGCACCTCAATGAAGGGCATTCCGCCTTCCTGCTCCTCGAGCGCGCGCGCGAGCTGATTGCGCGCGAACCAGGCCTCGAGCCCGGGCAGGCACTGCGCCGCGTCGGACGGGACGCAGTCTTCAGCATCCACACGCCCGTCCCGGCCGGGAACGAGGTGTTCGAGCGCGGGCTGGTGGCCAAGAACCTGGCGCCGTGGTTCGCCGCCACGGGCATGCCGGCCGACTCCCTCCTTGAGCTGGGCCGCGGACACACGGACCAGCCCGACGCGCCCTTCGACATGACCGCCTTCGTCCTGCGGCACGCCGGCGATGCGAATGCGGTGAGCGAGCTCCACGCGGAGACGGCCACGGAGACCTGGCAGGGCATTGCCGGTCACCCGATCCCCGCCATCACCAATGGCGTCCACGTCGCGAGCTGGCTGGGACGACCGCTCCGACGCCTGTACGAGCGGGCGCTCGGGACCTCGCTTGCCGCGGACCTCAACGGCCGCGAGCCCTTCGAGCGGCTGGCGGACGTGACCGACAGCGACCTGTGGGCCTCACATCAGCAGCAGAAGCGGGAGCTCGTGGGGTTCGTCGAACGCCGCCTCTCGCGACAGTTCGCCCGCCACGGGGAGTCGCCCGACCTGCTGCGCACGGTCCATGGATCGCTTGACCCACTCGCCCTGATCATCGGTTTTGCGCGACGATTCGCAACCTACAAGCGAGCGGATCTGCTCTTCCGCGACGAGGAGCGCCTGGCCCGGCTCGTCTCGAATCCGGAGCGCCCCGTACAGATCGTCCTGGCCGGCAAGGCGCACCCTGCGGATCGCCCGGGTCAGCGCGTGATCCAGCGCATCTTCACGCTGAGCCGGTCGGAGCGGTTGCGCGGGCACGTCTCCCTGATCGAGGACTACGACATGCGCGTCGCGCGCTTCATGGTCGGCGGCGTCGACATCTGGCTCAACAACCCGCGCCGCCCCATGGAGGCGTCGGGGACGTCAGGCATGAAGGCCGCCATCAACGCGATCCCCTCGGTCAGCATCCTCGACGGATGGTGGAACGAGGGCTTCAACGGTCGGAACGGCTGGGCGATCGGAGGGGCGGAGACCAACCCGGACGACGAGGAGCAGGACGCCGCCGACGCTGCCGAGCTCTATCGGCTCCTCGAGGAGGAGATCGTGCCGCGCTTCTTCGAACGCGACGTCGATGGCCTGCCCACGGCGTGGCTGGCGACCATGCGATCCGCGGTCGAGGCGGCGATCTGGCGCTTCAGCACGGCCCGGATGCTCGGAGAGTACGTAAATCGTCTCTACCTGCCGGCGCTGGGTCGGTCGACCCTGGTGGGAGCCGCCGCGGGAGACTAGGGCAGGTAGGCCAGAGGGTTGCGGAAGACGCCGTTGACGTTGAAGGCAAGGTGCAGATGGCAGCCCGTCGAATAGCCGGTCGAGCCCTCGTAACCGATCAGCTGACCGCCCTGGACCGTCTGCCCGGGGCGAACGACCACCCGCGGCTGGAGGTGCCAGTACCAGGTATTGATCCCGGCGCCGTGGTCGATGATGACCCCGTATGCCGAATCGTACGGCCAGAGCGGCTGACCTGACGCCGCGACCACGCCGGTTCCCGCCGCATGGATTGGTGTTCCGCAGCCGGAAGAGATGTCCAGGCCGGTGTGGAAGTGCCGATAGTAGACGCCGTTGTACGTGTAGGGCGGCTCGAGGGCGAAGGTCGTCGGCCCGAAGTATTGGGTGATGGTGTACCCGCTCTCGGGCCATTGGAAGCCGTCGGCCGAGACCATCGAGGCGCGTCGCGCCTCTTCCTGAAGGCGAGCGACCAGCGCAGCGACCGCCTTGGCTGCCGCCTCGTTGTTGGCGATCTGTTGCGCAACGTTGCCGGTCGCCCCGAGTGCGGCGTTGAGGGCCGCTTCCTGCTGGGCCTTCCTGGCTTCCCACTGGATCTTGAGGATTGCCAGCCGGGCCTGGAGTTCGACGAGCTGGGCGCGCTTGGCGTCGAGCGCCTTCTTCTCGGCTTCGGCCTGGACCCGCGCAGCGTTCAGGGTCGCTCGACCGTCGAGCAGCTGCTGCTGCTTGATGGCGAGCGACTCGCGCAATGAGCGGATCTCATCGGCCAGGGCCTTGTCCTGGTCCCCGATGCTGAGCAGGTACCCAACCTGATTCGTGGCGTCGTCGAGGTTGCGGGCGGCGAGCAGAACCTCGAGCAGCGAGGTCATGCTCGATTCGTAGGCGGCGCGCAGGTGGTCCTGCAGGAGGGCCTGGCGGGCGGTCAGCTCCGCTGTCTGCTGCACGATCTCGGCCGCCACCTGGTTGAGCTGGGCGTTCAGGGCGGTGATCTGCGCGTTGAGCTGGTCGAGCTGCGCCTGGGTGTCGACGATGTCCTGGGTGACCGTCGTGAGCGTCTGCGCGACCTTCTCGTACTGGGCGCTCACCGATGCGAGCTGGGCCTTGGCATTGGCAAGCGCGGACGTGAGCCGGGCAGCGGTCGCCTTGAGGTGCAGGAGCTGGGCACGCTGTTGAGACAGTGCGTTCGCGAGCTGCAGCTGCTTGGCCTTCGCATCGGAGAGCGGATCTGCGGCGAGGACCGAGCCGCGAGGCTCCGCTCCGGCGACCATCCATCCGACCACCAACAGGGCCACAATCGTGGCGGTCAGATGTGATCGTCGCGTCATGCGGCGTTCGTTGCTGTGGTGTGCAATGCCCCTGGTGCCCCGTGCAAGCGATGCGAGAGATGGGATCGGTGGCCCATGCTACCGGCTCGACCGGCCACATGACAGGCCCGAATGTACTACACCGTCCTACTCAATGGCCGTGGTTCTCTGCTCGTCCTCCAGCGCGCTGGCACGCGTCACTTCGGCGCCGACGAGCACGATGACGCTCGAGAAATAGAGGAAAACAAGGAGGCTGATGCCGGCGGCAATCGGTCCGAAGACCGAGTCATAGCGCGCGATCCGCGTTGCGTAGAAGGTGAATCCGATGCGCAGCGCCGTCCACAGCGCGGTCGCCACCAGGGCTCCCGGCCAGATCTCCGCGGCCGTCAGCCGGCGGTTGGGGACGATCCGATAGACGACGAAGAATGCGGCGAAAACGGTGAGCATGGGCAACACCAGCCCAACGGCGCCCAGGAGCAGGTCGCCCGGCGCGGCGCCAGCCACCGGCTTGGCGAGACCAGCCACGACGTCGGTGACGATGCCGAATACCACCGAGCCAAGACCCAGGGCTCCGGCGGCCACCAACAGCATCAGGCCGATGAGGCGGTCCTGCCAGAACGGCCGGCGTGGCGCGGCGTCCTGGAAGACCTTGCCGATCCCGCCGCTCAGCGCGCCGACGGCCCCGAGCGCTCCCCACGTCACCAAGACGACGCCCAGCACCGTGACCCCGCCCCGGCTGGCGAGCGCGTTGTCGATGAGGTCACCGATCAGGGTCGCATCGATCGGCGAGCCCGAGGTGACTCGGTCGATGATGAACTGACGAGCGGCCTCCTCCCCAACCGCCGCGCTCGTGACCACCACGCCCAGTACGAGCAGGTTGACGACCGAGAGGACGGAGAAATAGGCCATCGATCCGGCGTACTGCAGCCCTTCGTGCGAAACGAAGCCAACGACCGCGGCGCGCGTGATGCGGGTCCAGCGCCATCGGTCCAGCCAGGCGCGAGCAACAGCCATCAGACGCTCGACTCGGTCCGACATCGCCGACAGGCTACCGCGGTCCGCTAGGCTGTCGTCATG
>JALYLE010000031.1 GCA_030774375.1 Chloroflexota bacterium
GGGTTACCGCCTGCACCAACCAGAAGGGCGGCGTCGGAAAAACGACGACCGTCGTCAATCTGGGGACCTACCTGGCACTCTCTGGGACCCCGACCCTCGTCATCGACCTCGACCCGCAGGGAAACGCAACGAGTGGCCTCGGCGTAGACCGGCGCTCACTCGAGCGATCCGTCTACGACGCGCTCATCGGTCGCGTTCCGATCAATGAATTGACGGTTGGCACGCCCATCGAGGGCCTCGATCTCGTCCCATCCGCAGCTGCACTCTCGGGCGCCGAGGTGGAGCTCGTCTCCATGCCAGTCCGTGAGAGAAGACTCGCCGCGAGCCTGGCGGGTCTCGACGCACGGTACGAGCGGGTGCTCATCGACTGCCCGCCATCGCTCGGCCTGCTGACGGTGAACGCGCTGACAGCCGCCGATGGCGTGCTGATTCCGATACAGACTGAGTACTACGCCCTGGAGGGCCTGAGCCAGCTGGTGAACACGATCCGCCTTGTCCGCGAGAGCCTCAACCGTCGGCTGAAGATCGATGGGGTGGTGCTGACCATGTACGACCGTCGCACCAACCTGTCAGCGCAGGTTGCCGCCGAAGTCCGTCGCCACATGAATGGCACCGTCTTCGAAACGGTGGTGCCCCGCAGCGTGCGCCTTTCCGAGGCACCCAGCCATGGGCTGCCGATAGCGCTTTATGACCCCTCCTCCCGGGGTGCGCGGGCGTACCGCGACCTCGCTGGGGAGGTCGCCACCCGTGGCTAGCCGTTTCGGCCTCGGCCGCGGGCTCGAGGCGCTCATTCCTCGGGCGGCTGACGCCGAGACCGCAATCCTCCAGCTACCGGTCGACGCGATCGCGCGAAACCCGCATCAACCGCGCGACCATTTCGACGACGAGGGGATCGCGGAGCTGGCAGCCTCGATCGCGATGCATGGCGTCCTGCAGCCGATCGTCGTTCGCGTTGCCGCCAACGGCGGTTACGAGCTGATCGCCGGCGAGCGACGGCTCCGCGCGGTGCGCGTCGCCGGACTCGACACGGTCCCCGCCGTCGTTCGAGATTCCGCGGGCGGCGAGCCGCTCGAGCTCGCGCTGGTCGAAAATATCCAGCGCGCGGACCTCAATGCCATCGAGGAGGCAGGCGCCTACCGGGAGCTGATCGATCGATTCTCGTTGACGCACGAGGAGGTCGCCCAGCGCGTTGGGAAGAGCCGCGTCGCGGTTTCGAACGCGCTCCGCCTGCTGGAGCTCGCACCGGAGACCCGCCAGGCAATCTCCGATGGACGCATCAGCGAAGGTCACGGCCGAGCGTTGGCGGCAATCACCGTCGACGAGCTCCAGCGCGCCGTGCTGCGGATCGTGCTTGACCGCGGACTCTCGGTCCGCCAGACGGAGGAGCTGGTGCGCCGCAAGCGCCCGACCAGCATCCCCATCCCGGTCGGTCCTCTCTCCCACGATCTGGAGGATCTCGAGGCACAGCTGCGCGGGATCCTGGCCACCCGGGTGGGCATCTCGCGCTCGCGACGAGGTGGACGCCTCGTGATCGATTTCGCCAGCGACGAGGAGCTGGATCGCCTGTACGCCATCATTACCCGCGGCGCCGCGGTGCACAGGTCGGATCCGAACACCGAGGCCGATCGGTCATGACCACGCAGGCCCAACGGCGTCCACGGCGCACCAAGCCGGTGGCCGCGTATACCGCGGCCAGCATCCAGGTCCTCGAGGGCCTTCAGGCCGTGCGCAAGCGGCCGGGCATGTACATCGGCTCCACCGATGCTCGAGGCCTCCATCAGCTGGTCTGGGAGGTTGTCGACAACAGCATCGACGAGGCGATGGCCAACCAGGCCTCGCGGATCGATGTGGTGCTGCACGCCGACGGCCAGGTCGAAGTGATCGACGACGGCCGTGGCATCCCGGTCGACCGGCATGCCACCGGAAAGAGCGCCCTCGAAGTGATTATGACCGTCCTGCACGCCGGCGCCAAGTTCGGCGGGGGCGGCTACAAGGTCTCCGGTGGCCTGCACGGCGTGGGAGTGAGCGTGGTGAACGCTCTCTCGTCCGAGATGCGGGTGGAGGTCCTACGCGACAAGAAACGCTGGGCCCAGGAGTATCGCCGCGGTGCGCCGGTGCGCCCGGTACGTGCGGACGGATCGACGCTCGAGGCCAATCGCGGACTCGATCCGGACTGGCATCGTCAGACGGGGACGCGGACGTTCTTCCGCCCGGACCCCGACATCTTCGAGGAGCTCGAGTTCAACTGGGAGACGATCGCGACGCGCCTGCGCGAATCGGCATACCTCAACAAGGGGCTCTGGATCCGGCTCACCGACGAGCGAATCGACCGCGAGAAGAACTTCTACTTCGAAGGCGGCGTGACCTCATTCGTTCGCCACCTCAACCGCCGCCGGGAGACCCTGAACCAGCGTCCGATCCACGTCGAACGCGTCGTCGAGGGGACGAGCGTCGAGGTGGCGCTGCAGTACAACGACGGATTCGCGGAGAACGTCCTGGCATTCGCCAACAACATCCACACCGTCGATGGCGGCACGCACGTCACCGGCTTCCGTGCCGCGCTCACCGGATCGCTGAACGACTGGGCGCGCAAGTCGGGCACCCTCTCCGAGAAGGAGGCCAACCTCTCAGGAGACGACGTCCGCGAGGGTCTCACCGCAGTGATCAGCGTAAAGCTCACCGACCCCCAGTTCGAAGGCCAGACCAAGGCAAAGCTTGGGAATGCCGACGTCAAGGGGATCGTGCAGGCGGTGGTGACCGATGGCATCGTCCAGCATCTCGAGGAGAACCCAGCGGATGGCCGCCGCATCATCGAGAAGTGCCTGACTGCGGCGCGCGCGCGCGAGGCCGCACGCAAGGCCCGCGACCTCGTCATCCGCAAGGGGGCATTGGATGGGATGGCGCTGCCGGGCAAGCTGGCCGATTGCCAGGAGCGTGATCCGGCGCGCAGTGAGCTGTACATCGTGGAGGGCGATTCGGCCGGTGGTTCGGCCAAGCAGGCGCGCGACCGCCGTTTCCAGGCCGTCCTGCCGATGTTCGGCAAGATGCTCAACGTCGAGAAGGCCCGTCTCGATCGGGTTCTGTCGAGCGAGAAGGTTCGTCCGCTCATCATCGCGTTGGGCGCCGGAATCGGCGACCAGTTCGACATCGGCAAGCTGCGCTACCAGCGTATCTGCCTCCTCTCCGACGCTGATGTCGACGGCGCTCACATCAGCACGTTGCTGCTCACGTTCTTCTACCGCCACATGCCGGAGGTGATCGGCAACGGGTATCTCTACCTCTGCCAGCCGCCGCTGTATCGGATCAGTACCGGCAAGGTGACGCGCTATGCGAAGGACGAGAAGGAGCGCGACCTCGCGGTCAAGGAGCTTTCGCGCGACGGAAAGACGAAGAACGTGAGCGTCCAGCGTTTCAAGGGCTTGGGCGAGATGAATCCCGAGCAGCTGTGGGATACGACCATGAACCCGGATACCCGCACGCTGCTGCGTATCGACGTGAACGACGCATCCGAGGCGGACGAGATCTTCAGCACGCTCATGGGCGAGCGCGTCGAACCGCGGCGAGACTTCATCCGAGGCGAGGCACGTAAAGTGCGCAACCTCGATATCTGAGAGCGAAAGGTCAGACCGATGCCTTCACGACACGTCGCGGATATCCGTCAGGTGCCCAGCAAGACGGGCCGTTCGCTTGATGAGTGGTGCGAGCTGCTCGAGGCGAATGGCGTGGGCGATCGGCGGGACGCGGTGAACTTCCTGCGCGACGGGTACGCGGTCAGCCACGCCTTCGCGCTGGCCATCGCCGATCACTGCCTGCGGCGGGCACGCGACGAGGACGACGGGACAGCCGGCTACTGGGACGCGGACGAGCCCTGGTGAGCAGCACCGATGTCGCCGCCACGCGGCGCGGCACGTTCGGCACCAGCCGCGAGATCAAAGGATCGGACGGGAAGCGCTACGCCTTTGCCGACCACAACTGCTTCGCCTGCGGCGCCGCGAACCCGATCGGGATGCGCCTGCACATCGAGCTCGGCACTGGATCAGCCCGCACCGAATGGGTCGCCGGGCGCGATTACGTCGGGTGGGAAGAGAAGATCCATGGCGGGATCCTGGCCACGCTCCTTGACGAGGTGATGGCCTGGGCGCCATCGAGCTACGACTCGTGGGCCGTCACCGCGGAGATGCACCTGCGCTTCCGCTCGCCGGCCAACCCGGACGAGCGCCTCGTGGCGGAGGCCCATGTCACCCACCGGCGACGCCGCATCTACGAGGTGCGCGGCGAGGTGCGCGGCGAAGACGGGCGCATCGTCGCCGAGGGCGAAGGTCGGTTCCTGGGCGCCAGCCCCTCACAGAAGGCGGAGCTCAAGGCTCGCTACGGGATGCCTGCCGATTTGCCCGCCGCCGGCGCGCGACGCGAATAACGCACGTCCAATCGCGACAAACGCGACACACGAGGTAGCGGACCACACCGATGGAGATGCAAGGGATCGGCAATATCCGGCCGGTGAACATCGAGGACGAGATGCGCTCGGCGTACATCGACTACGCGATGAGCGTGATCGTCGCCCGCGCCCTGCCGGACGTGCGCGACGGTCTGAAGCCGGTCCATCGGCGCATCCTCTACACGATGCACGAGATGGGGCTGCGCTCCACCTCGTCATACCGCAAGTGCGCGGGCGTCGTCGGCGAAGCCATGGCCAAGTACCACCCGCACGGCGACCTGGCGTTGTACGAGACGCTCGTGCGGCTGGCACAGGACTTCAGCCTTCGCTATCCGCTCGTCGACGGGCAAGGCAACTTCGGATCGATCGACGGCGATCCCCCGGCCGCCATGCGTTACACCGAGGCGCGCATGGCCCAGATCGCCGACGAGATGCTGGCCGACATCGAGCGCGAGACGGTCGATTTCGCCGATAACTACGACGGCCGCCTGCGCGAGCCGCTCGTCATGCCGGCGCGGCTCCCCAATCTTCTGGTCAATGGATCGTCGGGGATCGCGGTGGGGATGGCGACGAACATTCCGCCGCACAACCTCGTCGAGATCTGCGACGCCGTCACGGCGCTCATCGACAACCCGGAGCTGACCGTAGATGAGCTGAGCGAGATCGTCCACGGGCCTGACTTCCCGACCGGCGGCACGATTTTCCGCTTCGAGGACGTCCGCAACAGCCTGACTGGTGAGAAGGAGCGGCAGGACGCGATCCGCCACATGTACGCCACCGGCCGCGGTCGGGTGATCATTCGCGGCCAGGTCAGCTTCGAGGAGGTCCGAACCGGGCGGATGGCGGTCGTGATCACTGAGCTGCCGTACCAGGTAAACAAGACCACGCTCATCGAGAAGATGGCCGACCTGGTCGGGCAGAAGCGCATGACCGACGTTAGCGACATTCGCGACGAAAGCGACAGGACGGGGATGCGGATCGTCGTCGAGGTGAAGCGCGACGGCAGCCCGCACACCGTCATGCAGCAGCTGTTCAAGCACACCGCACTGCAGACCAGCTTCAGCGCGAACATGCTCGCCCTGGTCGATGGCCAGCCTATGACCCTAGGGCTCAAGCGCATGCTCGAGCACTACATCGCCTACCGTCGCGACGTCACGCGGCGGCGAACGGAGTTCGATCTGGCGCGGGCGCAGGAGCGGGCGCACATCCTCGAGGGCCTGAAGATCGCCCTCGACAACCTCGATGAGGTGATCGCCACGATCCGGGCGTCAGCTGACAGCGACGCGGCCCGGAGCGCCCTCATGACGCGCTTCTCGCTCTCCGAGGTCCAGGCCAACGCCATCCTCGAGATGCAGCTCCGGCGACTTGCCGCGCTCGAGCGCAAGAAGATCGAAGACGAGTACGAGGCCGTGATCAGGCTGATCGCGGAGCTGGAGGACCTCCTCGCCAACCCACGCAAGATGTTGACCGTCATCAAGGACGAGCTCGTCGGGCTCAAGCGCAAGTACGGCGACGACCGCAAGACGCGGATTCACGCCGACGCCAACCGGGAGCTGACCGAAGAGGATCTAGTCGCGGCGGAGGACGTCGTGGTGACCCTCAGCCAGCGCGGCTACATCAAGCGCCAGCAGATCGGCACCTTCCGCAGCCAGCGCCGCGGCGGGAAGGGCAAGCTGGCGATGCTGACCCGCGAAGAGGATGCCGTCCGCCACCTGCTCGTGGCGAACACGCACGACAACATCCTCTTCTTCACGAATCGCGGGCGCGTCTTCATCACGAAGGTTCACACCCTGCCCGAGGCATCGCGGCAGGCAAAGGGACTGCCGATCATCAACCTGCCCGGCGTCCAGGTCGAGTCCGGAGAGTATGTGAGCAGCATCGTCGCCTTGCCGCGCTTCGAGCCCGACCATTACATGGTGATGGCCACCCGGCGCGGGATGATCAAGAAGACTTCCCTCACAGAGTACGCAAAGATCCGTGCCAACGGCCTCATTGCCATCAACCTCGTCAATGCGGACGAGCTCCGCTGGGTCGGCGTCTCCGATGGCCAGAGCGACATCATCCTTGCCACGCGAAAGGGACAGGCGGCGCGGTTCCATGAGACGGAGGTGCGGCCGATGGGCCGCGACACGATGGGCGTCACCGGGATCAGGCTGCGACTCCCCGGCGACGAGGTGATCGGCATGGAGATCGTCGTCCCCGAGGCCGAGCTGCTGGTCGTGACCGAGCAGGGTTACGGCAAGCGGACGCCGTTCAGCGACTTTCCGGTCAAGCACCGCGCCACGGGCGGCGTGATCGCAAACAGCCTGAACGCCGATACGGGCGACGTGGCCGCCATCCGGATGGTCGGTCGCGAGGACGAGGAGCTGATGCTCATCACCCAAGAAGGCACGATCCTGCGCACCGAAGTGAGCAGCGTGAATCGCTATCGGCGTGCGAGTCGCGGCGTTACCGTCATGAAGCCGAGCGGGGAGGATCGGATCGTGTCCATTGCCGTCTTCATCGACGACAGGCCTCCGATAGACGCTCCCGAGGCCATCGAAGGCTCAGAGGCATGAGCGGCCGTCACCGTCCTCAGTAACCGCCTCCCCCGCTCCCACCAGAGTTGTTCTGACAGCCGGTGAGGATGCCAACGACGAGCGCCGCGAGCATGATGGCGAGGCGCCGATACCGGGCATCGATCAGGATCATCTTGACCACGCATCCCAATAGAGCATGGAACGTGCCGTCCGGGTCCGCCACGCGGCGGCTATGGTGGTCCGGACCGGGTCGAGCCGGTTAGAATCGGCCCCGCGAGCCCCGGTCCAGGAGAGCGCCGTGTACGCCGATGAATTCAGCATCTACACCGGCAATGCCAATCGTGCGCTGGCCAAGAAGATCTGCCGCTACCTGAAGACTCGGATGGGGAACGCGGAGGTCTTCCAGTTCCACAACGAGAACATCTTCGTGCGCGTCCTCGAGAACGTGCGCGAGCAGGACGTATTCCTGGTGCAGCCCACCTGTCGGCCGGTGAACCAGTCGATCATGGAGCTCCTGATCATGATCGACGCCTTCAAGCGAGCGAGCGCCGGACGGATCACCGCGGTCATGCCCTATTACTCGTACGGCCGCTCGGACAAGAAGGACCAGCCCCGGGTGCCGATCACCGCACGCCTGATCGCGGACATGCTGACCGTCGCCGGCGCCGACCGGGTCCTCACAATGGACCTCCACCAGGGGCAGATCCAGGGCTTCTTCTCGATTCCGGTCGACGAGCTGACCGCCGTCGACATCCTGTGTCGCTACATCTCCAGCAAGGACCTGAGCGACATCGTGGTGGTCAGCGAGCTCGGCTTTGCCAAGAAGGCGCGCAATGTCGCCGAGAAGCTGAGCGCCCCGCT
>JALYLE010000032.1 GCA_030774375.1 Chloroflexota bacterium
GGAGCTGGGCTTCGTCGGGTCCGTGCTCGTGCTGGTGCTGTTTGGGCTTCTCGTATGGCGAATCCTGGCCATCGGTTGGGGCGCGCGCGACGCATTGGGAAGCATGGTGGCGTACGGGATGGCAACCATGATCCTGTTCCAGATCCTCGTGAACGTGGGGATGGTCGCCGGGATCATGCCGGTAACCGGCATTCCGCTTCCCTTCATCACGTACGGCGGCTCGAGCCTGATCAGCCTCTTGTTTGGCCTCGGCATCCTCGAGTCCGTGCGGATGCATTCCAGGAAACAGACGTTCTGATCGTCGTCTCCGGGCCATGCCCTCATTCGGCGATGAAGGGGGCTCGGGCTCCGTCCGACGGCGATCCTCACGGCGGACTCGCCGCGCGACCGGGGCTCCCACCTCCATCTCCGGCCGAATCAGGGGCCGGCGCAGGCTCTGCGACGGTCGGCGTCCTCGCCCCGAGCCCTGCCGCCAATGAATCGGCCGCCGACATCCCCGCCAGGCGCCGGAACGTGTAGCGATACAGGTCGCGGCCGGCGGCCACCACCGCGGGTGCCAGAATCGCTCCGCCGATCCCGAAGAGGGTGCCTCCCGCCACCAGCGCAACGATGAGCACGGCCGGATGTAGCTCGACGGCGTCGCCCATGACCTTGGGGACGAGCAGGTTGTTTTCCAGCTGCTGGATCGCGGTGGCCATGACGATGGCGGCCACGGCGGCCGCCGGCGAGATCGACAGGCCCACCAGGGCAGCCGGAATTGCGGCGATGACCGGCCCGATCACCGGGAACCATTCGAGCACTCCGGCGATGAGCGCGAGCACGAGCGTGAACTGACCGAACTGGGAAAAGCCGACGACCGTCAGGATCGTGAGGCCGATGGCTGTCGCGGCAAAGACTGCGAGCCCCAGCAGAAGCTCCCCGCGGACCCAGCGGCCGCCGACCCGAGCCAGCACGGCGAGGACGTTAAGGGCGTCTTCCCGCCAGGCTGGCGGCAGCGCCGCCGCCACGGCGCCCGGCAACCGCTCGCGGTCCTTCAGCACGAAGAAGAGCCAGATGGGAACGACCACGAGGCCGAGGACGAACGTGAGGGCCTGGACCAATGTCGCCGCGTCGGGCCGGCGATCGCGCGCAGAAGCTCTCCTACATCCTGCTGGCCGCGCCGAATCGCGTCGTCAGTGAAGTCGCGAAGGGTGCTGGGAAGGGGGAGCGATGTGTACCAACCCTCGATCCCTCGCTGCCAGTCGGCGATCGCGGCACCGAGCCGCGGCAAGTCCTGGATGAAATTTCGAGTCTGAGAGGCCAGCGGCGGGATCACGAACGCTCCTACCAGCCATAGCAGTGCGACGAGGACCGCGAATGAGGCGAGCACGCCGATCTACCCGCGGGGCCCCAGCGCGCTGCATGCGGCTGACCGGTGGGTCGAGAATGAAGGCAAGGCGAGGCCAACTGCGAACACCGGGAGTGCCCCGCGCGCGCTCCACGCGATCCAGAGGAGGAGTATCAGAACCGCAGCGGTGAACAGCCCAAGGCGATGTCGTTTCACGGCATCCAAGAGGCCGGCCATGGGTGGCATCCTATCGGACGGGCAGGCTGGTAGGGCATCGCAGCGGGGCGGTACCATGCGGTGCTCGCATGGCTGACACGTCTCCAGAAACACCTCGCCACCGATGGCAGCTGCTCTTCAGCCGGACCGATCCTGCACTGCGCATGCGCCAGCAGGAGATCGTGGCCGAGTGGGAGCGCGCCTTTGGCGAGGCGGGCCTGCCGGTCGCGCACACGAATGCCAAGAATCCGCGACCGCGGCTCCAGCTCGCGGCAAATCTGCCGATTGGGATCGAGCTGCGCGGCGAAATCCTGGAGGCCTACTTCGACGAGCTGATACCGATCGACCGCATCCAGGCGGCGGCGGCGCTGCTCCCCGAGGGGTTGGCGCTCGTCGACGCGCGGGAGGTCTGGCACGGCTTTCCGTCCGCCGCATCGCAGGTGCGAGCCGCTGAGTACGAAGTTGTGGTCTCGAGTCCACGCCCGTTCACCGAGGAGGAGATTCGGGGCGCTGTGGTGCGCCTTCTCAATCGCCCACGACTCCCAGGGATGCGACGGCGTGGTGAGTCGCAGCGTCGCGCCGATGTCGGGCAGCGTGACCTCCGTCCGTACATCGAGGACGTCGAGGTGATCGACGCAAACCCAGACGAGCGGCGGGCGCGCCTGCGGCTGGTCCTGCGTCACGACTCGACCGGCGCGGGTCGCCCCGAGGATGTCGTCCACGCCCTGGACTTGCCGCTGAACACGGTTCGGGCGATGCGCACACGGCTCGTGTTCGTTGACACTCCCCCCATCGCTCGGTAAACTTTGTGCTCCGCGGGCTGTCAGTCGGCCCGCTTTGCCGTGCGTCGCGCCATGCGCGGGACGCCCCCGATCAGATGGATCCAACGGAGAATGAGCATGTACGCCGTCCTCAAGACCGGCGGGAAGCAATACCGAGTCGAGGCCGGCGCCAGGCTCGTCGTCGAGAAGCTCGACGGTGAGCCCGGGAGCGCCATCACCTTCGACCGCGTCCTGCTGGTCGGGGACGGTGAGCAGGTGACGGTTGGCACGCCAACGGTGCCGGGCGCCTCGGTGAGTGCAACCGTGCTCGGCGCCGAGCTGGGCCAGAAGATCATCGTCTTCAAGTTCAAGCCCAAGGTGAAGTATCGACGCCGGACCGGCCACCGCCAGCGGCTGACGCTCATCCATATCGACGCGATCAGCGCAGATGGCAGGCGGGTCACGGCGGAGCCGCCGGCCAAGGCGGACAAGCCTGCCAAAGCGGACCAGCTTGCCAAGGCGGACAAGCCCGCCAGGGCGGACAAGCCCGCCAGGGCGAGCCGGGCAACGAAGGGTGTCGCCGCAGCGAAGGGCGACGCGGGTGGCACGACGACGGAACCAGCCGCTCAGGAAGCCACCGCCCCAGCCAAGCGGCGGCCGAGGCGCG
>JALYLE010000033.1 GCA_030774375.1 Chloroflexota bacterium
TGCTCGCCATTGCCGGGGGCCGGCTCCGCGGTGGCTACGGCCGGAGCCTGCGTCGGTTTCGGTACGGGCCGGGCACCTTCAAGCTCGACCTCGCCCTGGACGGCCCGATCCCGTGGCGCAATCCGGCCCTCGCCGAGGCCGGCACCGTCCACCTGGGCGGCACGCTCGAGGAGATCGCCGCCGGGGAAGACGCGGTCGCCGCGGGTCGAGTGCCGGATCGGCCCTTCGTGCTGCTTGCGCAGCAGTCCCTCTTCGACCCGTCGCGTGCCCCGGCGGGCCGGCACACCGCCTGGGCCTATTGCCACGTTCCCAACGGATCGACCGTGGACATGAGCAAGCGGATCATCGACCAGATCGAGCGCTTCGCGCCCGACGTGCGCGATCGGATCATTGGGCAGCACGCTATGGGACCTGCCGACCTCGAGGCGTACAACGCCAACTACGTGGGCGGAGACATCAACGGGGGACGCCAGGATCTCGGGCAGCTCTTCACGCGGCCGGCGATCCGCGTCGATCCGTACGCGACCCCGGATTCAGGGATCTTCCTGTGCTCGTCGTCGACGCCGCCCGGCGGCGGGGTCCACGGCATGTGCGGTTACCACGCAGCGCGCTCGGCGCTGCGTCGCGTTTTCAGCTAGGCGCCCGGGCAGTCGCGCGCGACTCGTCGAGACGGGGTTCCACCGTGGGTAGCGCTATGACACACGGCGGCTGTCGGCGGGCGCCATCTCCGCAGGCCGCTTGTCGTGTCACCAGCACAGCTAGAGAAACGGCTCTCCGGTGGGGCTCCCGGTCAGCCATAGCGCGTTCCGCGTGTCGTAGCGCCACCCTGGCTGGAACTTCGGGTGAAGAGCCTGGTCAGGCGCCCTCGCTCGAGAATCACACGACGAGCACGCCATTCGCGCCCGGCATCCGTCCCGCCCGAAGCGGTAACCCCAGCTCGCGCGAATCCAGCGGAAATGCCGGCGCCAAGCTCGCTGAGGCCTGTTGAAGTGCAGCGCGGTTGTGCCTTGTGCGAGCCACCACCAACACGATGCGGTCCAACCCAGCGGCCTGCTGTTTGAGCAAGGCCCCGCGCAGCTGAGCCTGGGCGTCCGTGAGCCGCGAGATGACTTCCAGACCGATCCGGATCTCGCCCCGGCTAAGGACCGCATCGAACGCACGCCGATCCAGCGGGTTCGCGCTGACCGGGACCTCGGTTTGCCACGCCCATTCCTCCCCAATCGTCGCTCGCGCTCGTAGTAGGATCCGCAGCTGGCCGGCGTCGCGCAGCGGTGACCCGCCAGCGTATGCACGCAGCGTGACATCCAGTCCAACGACGGCGCCCCATCTCGCCAGCTGAATCGGGTCTGGCAGGAGGTTGCCCAGCTCCCATGCGGAGACGAGCTGCGGTGAGTGGCCGATTGCCGCGGCGACCGTCCGCTGAGACGTTCCAGCGGCCTGCCGAGCAGCACGGAGGTCCCGCAGCACCTCGTCGAGCTGCCATCTCGCGCGGCGTTCCGCATCGCGAACGGGATCACGTCTGATCGGCATGCCCAAGTCTCGCGCCTGGGCGCTTACCGGCGAATTTCGTGCCAGTTTCCAGTCTGGCTGGTAGTGCGACGCACAATGCATCGGATGTGGCTCCTTCGAGGGTCTTCATGCGCCCAATGACCAGCGGAGCTGGTGCAGCGACCTCGGGAAGGCATGGACATCGTCCTAAGCGCGGCCGCACTGGTCGTAGCTCCATTAGGGCTGGAACTGGCGGACCGGACCTGCCCACCGTGTCGTGCCACGCGGATGCGCCGCTGCTACACTGACCTCGCCGCGCACAGCGGCACCTATCAAGAGTGGCCCGAGAGCCCTGGCTCAATGACGGCCCGGCAACCGACCCGTCGCCCTCACGGCGGATGCGGTGCCCCTGCCAGGACCGATAGGAGGTCGAGGAGATGACCGCCATCAGGCACCCCTTCTCACCTCGCTGTTTGCTGCGCAGCTGCAGCTCGTATAGCTGTCGCACCTGTCGCAGGGTGAAAGGAGCGACCCCATGCCACCCACCGGAGTCCACTTCAACGGCGGCGTGAACCTGCCCGATACCGAGACGGTGATGCGCGAGATTGCCGCGCGGGTGCCGTACGGCGTCCGCCGCATCCCGGACGGCGAGACCGGCGACCGGGCAAATTGGATCTTCTTCCAGCTCCAGAAGTTCTGGCAGACGCCTGGCCTCGAGCAGGCTGCGCCCAAGGACCTGGACGCGCCGGGCTACAAGGAGATGCCAAAGGTGCGCCTGGCGCATGGCGCGGGACCGGAATCGATCGCATGGCCGGACCTCGGCTACGCCGATGCGTACCTCGCCTCGTACACGACGTATCGCCGCCTCCAGGACGAGGGCGTGATCCCAGCTGACGTCCGCTTCCAGGTCGAATATCCGACGCCCCTCGCGTCGATCAACGCCTGGGTCGTGGACGAGGACCAGGACGCGCTGGAAGCCTCATACGAGGCC
>JALYLE010000034.1 GCA_030774375.1 Chloroflexota bacterium
GACAAGGCGGTCGAGTATACCGGCGCTCCAGCTGGCACCAGTTGGAGGCCGTCCGGGCGGAATCCGTTACGTCTTCGGTGGCTGCGACCTCAGCGCCGCCAGGCGCCGCTCGTAGTCATCCGGCTCGATATCTCCGTTCGCGAGGCGGCGCGCAAGGATCTCCTCCGGTGATTCCGGTCGGATGGCTTCCGGGCCTGGAGGCGCACCCGGTGGCGGAGTCCTCTGGAAACGCATAACCAGCCATACGATCACCGCGACGAGCCCGATCCAGAAGACCAGTTGGAGCAAGATCGCCAGCCAGATGGCGCCTCCGTGCTCGAATCCGGGGTGCATGATCATGAGTGAGGCTCCCTTCAGTCAGGTGAGGACTCGGCCGAGATGCGTAGCGTATCGGCTCCAGATGAGCAGCGGATGAATGAGCCGATGCCGCCGGTATGAATACCCGATAGGCTGCCGGCGTGGACCGCTGGCGCCTGGGGTGGATCTCACCCGACGGACGGCTCCTGCTCGTCGCCCGCCTGCTTCGCACCTTCGGCTACGGGTATCTCGCCGTGGTCCTGGGCCTCTACCTTGCCGCACTTGGGATGAGTCCCTTCGTCGTAGGCCTCGTCACGGCTTCGGCCATCGGCGGGTCCGCGGCGATGACCGTCGCCTGGTCGCTTGCGGCTGACCGATACGGGCGGAGGCGAACGGTGATGACCATGGCCCTCCTGATGGCGGCCGGGGGCAGCCTCTTCGCTCTCGCGAGCTCGCCATGGTTGCTCCTTGTGGCGGCGTTCACCGGGACCATCTCAGCAACCTCATCTGAGGTGGGCGTCTTCAACACGGTCGACCAGGCGATTCTGCCGCAGGTCGTCCCATCCGAACGGCGGACGTGGGCGTTCGCGACCTACGGCCTGGTGGGTAACCTGTCGCAGGCGGCCGGTGCCCTTTCTGCAGGGCTGATCGGAGTCTTCAGTGCCCTCGGCCTCCACGGGGCGGACGCCTTTCGACCCCTCTTCTGGCTGTACGCGGCGATTGGGCTCGCCAACCTGGTGCTCTTCAGCCGGCTCTCCGAGCGCGTCGAGCTGGCGAAGGTCGAAGGGCGACGTGGATTCATCGGCATCGGCCGATCACGCGGCGTCGTGGTGAGGCTTTCGGCGCTCTTTGGCCTCGACGCCTTCGCCGGCGGGTTCGTGGTCCTGGCGCTCGTCAGCTACTGGTTCAATCTCCGCTGGGGCCTCTCCGCGGAATGGTTGGGCGTCGTCTTCTTCTGGGCGGGCGTGCTGTCGGCGTTCTCGTTCCTCGCCGCGGGATGGCTTGCGGGGCGCATCGGCCTCCTGAACACCATGGTCTTCACCCACCTGCCGTCGAACGTGCTGCTGATGCTGGTGCCGCTCATGCCGACCGCCTGGCTCGCGGTTGCGCTCTTCCTGGCGCGGATGAGCGTCTCGCAGATGGACGTGCCGACGCGACAGAGCTACTCGATGGCCATCGTGGACCCAGAGGAACGGACGGCCACCGCTGGAATTACCAACGTCGCCCGATCGGTCGCGACAACGCTTTCGCCGCCGATTGCCGGGTATGCCTTCAGCGTGGCGGCGCTGGGGGTGCCGTTCTTCGTCGCTGGTGGATTGAAGATCGTCTACGACCTGCTGGTATGGCGCACGTTCCGACGGATTCAGCCACCCGAGGAGCGCCGGGCGGGCGCACGCGAGGCGGCGTCACCCCGCGGCTAGCGATCCTTCTCGCGGGTCCACCCGACGTGCTTGCGAATGAAGCCGACCATCCCCAGGTCGAACTGGCGCTCCTCGTCGTGAGGGGGCAGGGCATGGAGCTCGTCCGAAGCCAGCGCCACATCGACGTGCGAGGGGGTGATGCGGGTCACCTGGTCGGCCGGCACGAAGACCCGGTGACCGAGCCGACCGAGGTGGACCACGATCCCATGGAAGATGTCCTCACGGTCGGATCCAAGCAGGTCGAAGAGGGTCCCGACGGACTCGCCGTCGGCGCTGCGCACCGGCGTGTCCTGCGGGACCGCGCGCCAGGCAATGGACTGCTCGGGGTCGATGCTCGGATCGGACATATGTCCCTCCTCGTGTTGCAATGGCTGAACTGGGCGGTCGCCGCTCAGGTTACTCGCCGCGCACCTGCGCCTGACACCAGGCATACAACGCGTCGTAGACGGGAAGCTCCAGGGCCAGCTGTTCGTCGTCGCCAAGGCCCAGGGCCGCGAAGCCATCGGCAATGGCCAGGAGCCCCGGCGACTGCGGCGTCTCGTCAAGATCCTCGGCGATATCGGCTCCATGCACGATCTTCGCCATCATGGCGACCGCTTCGTCCGGGATCGCGAACTCCTCGACCAGCACCTCGAACGTGCAGAGGCCGTCGCGGTGGGTGTACCGCGCGCCAGGCGCATCGAACGAGATCGCCCCGGTGCTCTCCGCGACCTCGAGGACCTCGTCGCGCGACACGTACAGGATCTCCGCCTCCGGATCGATGAACTTGCGGATCAGCCAGGGACAGGCGACCCGATCGGTCTTCGGGTGCTCGCGGGTCACCCACTGCATGGCGCACCTCCTGTGTCGGGCATCATGCTCGCATGCATCAGACCGATGCGACCAGCGCGCCGCCAGGGCTGCTGGACGCGCTCCGCGCGGCGGTTGGGCCTGGCCAGGTCCTGACCGATCCAGACCTTCGCGCTGGGTATCAGACGGACTGGACCCGCCGGTTTCACGGCGAGGCCGCAGCGGTGGTTCGGCCAGGCACGACCGAGGAGATCGCGGCCGTGCTGCGAGCCTGCTCGCGCGCGGGCGCGGCCGTGATCCCGCAGGGTGGAAACACCGGACTCGTGGGCGGAGGGGTTCCGCGCGCCGCGGATCCGAACGGCAGGCCGCAGGTGGTGGTGAGCCTCACGCGCCTGCGCGATTCGGAGCCGGTCGACCTCGTCGCGGGCGAGGTGACCGTCGCGGCGGGCGTAACCCTGGGTGTGCTGCAGGCGCAGGCTACCGCGGCGGGCTGGGAGTTCGGCGTGGATATGGGCTCCCGGGACTCGGCCACCATCGGCGGGATGGTCGCCACGAACGCCGGCGGCGTGAGTGTCCTGCGCAACGGGCCGATGCGCCAGCAGCTGGTGGGTATCGAGGCGGTGCTCGCGGATGGAACCGTCCTGCGGCGGCTGCCCGGCCTGATAAAGGACAACACCGGCTACCACCTTCCCTCCCTGCTGGCGGGATCCGAAGGGACCCTGGCACTAGTCACTCGAGTGCGCTTGCGCCTTGTGCCGGCACTCCGGCGGCGCGCAGTGGCGCTTCTGGCGACCGGCAGCGTGGCGGATGCCGCCGCCCTGGCGGCTGCCCTCCGGAGAGGGCTCGCATCGCTCACCGCGCTCGAGGTCTTCGACGATGACGGGCTGCAGCTCGTGATGCGCCACACCCACGCAGAGCGGCCTTTCGCGGCGGGGTATCCGACGTACCTTCTCGTCGAGTGTGCGACCGCCGCCGCCGATCCGGAGCCCGAGCTCGTCGACGTCCTCGCCACCCTGCCGGCCCTGGCCGCCGTCGTGGCATCCGAGGAGGGGGCGCGGCGCCGCCTCTGGCAGCTGCGCGAGCGTCACACGGAGGCGATCAACGCCGAAGGCGTGCCCCACAAGCTCGACATCTCGGTGCCGCTGGGCCGCCTCGGCGAGTTCGACGCGGGGGTGCGCGGCGTGGTCCGGGGGGTCGACCGCGACGCGCGGACGTTCGTCTACGGGCACCTTGGGGATGGCAACCTCCACGTCAACGTGGTCGGTCCTGATCCCGACGACGAGGCGGTTGATGACGCGGTCCTCCGCCTTGCCCTGGAGCTGGGCGGGGCGGTCAGCGCGGAGCACGGAGTCGGCGTGGCAAAGATCCGCTGGCTGATCGCGGATCGCGGCGAGGCGGACGTGGCAGCGATGCGCGCCATCAAGCGCGCCCTCGACCCGGACGACCTCCTGAACCCTGGCGTCCTCCTCCCGCCCAAGGACGGGTAGCGTGGAACTTCGGCATGCGATGTGCTCAGCCTCCGATGTAGCTCATCTCGACCTTGGTTAGCGGGACGGTCTGAGCGGAGCGTTCTTCCGAGTAGCGGTCGTCGCGCACGAACCAGACACGGCGAAGGGCCACCTCCAGCGCCTCGTCGGAGGCGCCACCGCGAATCAGCGCACGTAGGTCGTGGCCGGCGACCGCGAACAGGCAGGTATAGAGCTTGCCATCGGCCGAGATCCGCGCCCGTACGCAGTCGCCGCAGAACGGCTGGCTGACGCTGGCAATGACGCCGGTCTCACCCATACCGTCGGCATACCGATAGCGCCTGGCCACCTCGCCCCGTTCCCGGGGAGCGATAGGCTCCAGGGGAAACT
>JALYLE010000035.1 GCA_030774375.1 Chloroflexota bacterium
GGGCGCGCGTGTCGACGGCGAGCAGCTCCGCGTCGCGCAGGATGGCGGTGTAGCGCTCCTCGCCAAACGCCCAGTCGCCGTTCGCTCGCGGCCGCATCTCCTCGAGGAAGGTGGCGTACTGGTCGAACGCGTCCGCAGCACCGGCGCCAGCCTCACCGAGCTGGGTGCGCAGGCGTTCATCGGCCACCTCGACCGGCAGCAGCTCCCGCGCATAGCGTGCGGAGGCGCGAGCCTGGCGAATGGCTCGGTCGAGCAGGATCTGCGGCACGAGCTCCGGTTCGAGATTGCGCCTTCCATCCGCCAGGTTGGCGGCGACCCCGTTCAGGCGTGCGGCGGCGGCGGCCACGAGCTCGTGTTCCGGCCGGAGACGATGCAGGAAGAGGGTGAAGACGCCGTTCAGGCCCGGCCCGAGATAGGTGTCCGGGTGGCGCCGCCACGGCTGCCACTCGTCGAAGATCGCACGGCCGCGCAGGCTGGCGAGCACGAGATCCCGGTCGATCGCCTCATCGAACGAGAGCGATGCGGCCTCGACAGCCTCGAACTTGGCCATCCATTCGGCCGTCGCCCGCTCCCGACGCGCGAAGGCGACTGCGGACAGGTCGTCGAGCTGTCCGTCGAACTCGGTCAAGCCCAGTGAGCTCGCGAGCACCGGCGATTCGGCGTACTGCTCGGCGAGAAAGTCCCGGGTCAGTTCGGTGAGGGTGGGCACTGGCGAAACTCCCCGTGGTGCGAGCGGGCAGGCAAGTCCTGCGCAGGATATGCCGATGGTACCCCCCTCATTCTGGGTCCCCGCGAGTTAGCGCGGCGGCGGAACCAGCCTGCCGAAGCGCTCCGGGTCGGCGGCGGCTGCGACCTGGATCGCGTTGAGGGCGGCTCCCTTGCGCAGGTTGTCGCTCGTCAGGAAGCAGGCGAAGCCCCGCTCACGCCCCGGGACCGCCCGCAGCCTACCGACGATGACCGGGTCGCGTCCATCCACGTCGAGAGGCATCGGGTGCCGCTCGCTGCCATCCGCCGGCCGGTACTCCAACCCCGGCGCGGCACGGAGAGTCTCCTCCAGTTGAGCTGTGGTGGCAGCGCGCGCGGTCCGGAAATGCAGCGCGACGGAGTGGCCGGTATGCACGGGGACGCGCACCGCGCTGGCGGCGACATCGAGCTCGGGGAGGCCCAGGATCTTCTGCAGCTCGGCGTGGATCTTCCGCTCCTCGCCGGTCCAGCCGTCCTCATCCATGACGTCGATCTGCGGGACGACGCTGTCGGCGATGCGGCCATGGAACGGCGATGCGGGAGCCTGGGCGCGATCGTCGCTCCCCCGCTCTGCCAGGAAGGCGTCGAGGCCAGCGCGTCCGGCTCCACTCACCGCCTGGTAGGAGGCCAGGTCGACCGATTCGAGGCCAAAGGTATCCCGGATCGGGGCTAGCACCACGACCGCCGCGGCCGTCGTGCAGTTGGGATTCGCGACGACGTTTCCGCGGTGTTCGCGCAGAACGGACGCGTTCGCCTCCGGGACGACCAGTGGAACGGCCGGATCGAGCCGGAAGGCGCTCGAATTGTCGACGATCAGCCCAATGCGCCGTCCCGGCCCCTCGACGATCTGTCGGCTGATGACGCCATCGGTCGCCAGGAAGAGCACATCAAGCTCCGCCGCGGCCCCGTCGCTCAACACGTGCACCGGCACCTCATCCGGCCCGTACGCGACGCGCCCCGACTCCGTTCCGAAGGCGCGCAGGCATTCGGCGGGCAGACCTGCATCGGACAGGATCGAGAGGAAGGCGCCGCCGACCACGCCACGCGCGCCGGCCACCCCGACGACTGGCCAGACGCTCATGCCATGCTCCCAAACAGAATGGGGCGCTCACCCGCGACGAGGCGCGCCAGATCCGCGTAGACGGCACCCGCAGTGACGCGGCCGCCCGCCCCAGGGCCGGAGACGCGGAACGTGCCAGCGGCCCGTACCTCGATCTCCAGGACGTTCTCAATCCCTGCCGTACGCGTCAGCGCGTCGTCCGCCTCGAGCTCGGCCGGACCGACCGAAAGGTGCTCCTCGGTCGCCTCGGCCACCAGCCGGACGATGCGTCCCTCGGCCACCTGCAGGCCTCGGATGCCGCGGCACGATACGGCGTCCTCGCCGCGCCACGCGTTCCACGCCAGCGACGCGAGGATCGAAAGCTTCTGCGCCGCATCCCGCCCGTCGACGTCGAAGGCCGGATCGGCCTCCGCATATCCCGCTTCCTGGGCCTCGCGCAGGGCTTCACCGTAGGTCCGGCCATCACCCATGGCGGCCAGGATATAGGTGGTCGTGGCGTTGAGGACGCCACGGAGGCGCGCGATCCCGCCGGTTGCGGCCAGGTGATTCACCGTCTCGATCATCGGTACGCCGCCTCCCACGCTGGCTGAGGCGAGCAGTGCTGCCTCATGCTCGCGAGCCAAGCGGGCCAGCGCATCGCCGTGATTTGCGAGCAGCGCCTTGTTCGCGGTCACCAGGGCGACGCCGCGCCGCAGGATGCTGTTGGCCCAGTTGAGTGGCTCGCCGAGCCCGCCGGCAAGCTCGACCACGGCGTCGAGGTCTGAAGCCGCAACGTCTCCGGGTGCCACGAGTGGGACCCCATCGG
>JALYLE010000036.1 GCA_030774375.1 Chloroflexota bacterium
GGCCACGTTCACGTCAACTGGCTGGCGCCAGCCAAGATCCGGCGGACGATCGTCGGTGGTTCGAGGCAGATGCTGGTCTACGACGACATGCAGCCTTCTGAGAAGCTGCTCGTCTACGACCGCGGCGTGAACATCTCATCGTGGGATGACGCCGAGCAGGTGTACAGCCAGCTGGTTTCGTACCGCGCCGGTGACGTTCGAGCCCCGCGGCTCGACGATCGTGAGGCGCTCGCCGTCGAGGTCGATGAGCTCCTGCGTTGCCTAGTCACTGGGGGCCAGCCCGCTGCTGACGGCGCTTCAGGCCTGCGGACCGTGCGGATCCTCGACGCCGCCGCCCGCTCCGCGCACGACAGCTCGCACCCGATCTCCCTGGCCAGCCCACCCCCTCGGGATCTTCGCCCGATTCCCATCCTGTCGCCTGCACCCGCGGGAGACACCGCTCCGGGAGCCCGCGCCTCGACAGGATAGGCCCAGGTCCCGGCCTCCTGAGCGCGCTTTGTCCGTGACGAACCGATCCCCTGCGCGTCCCGGTTATCATCGGGCCCTTCCTTGCCCTTCAGGAGGACACTGACCGTATGGAGCTGCGATCCCTGCTCCAAATCCTCGCTGCGCGCTGGTGGCTGGTTGTACCTGTCTTCGTCATCACCGTCGGTGCGTCCGTCGTATTCGCTCTGAGCCAGAAGCCTGTCTACGAAGCGACCACCAACCTCGTGATGTCACCGGCGACGAGCCTGCCGAGCGACATCGAATCTGTCGTATCCCTGCTGAGCCGCCAGACCGAGATCGTGGACACTTACGCGCAGATCGGCGCCAGCAACCGCATCCAAAGCGCCGCGGCCCAGGCCCTGAAGTTTACGGCCAGCCAGCGCCGGGAAACCGTGCTCGACAGTCGACTGGTGACCGGCACCCTCCTCCTCGAACTCACCGCGAGGGCGACCGACCCGACCCTTGCGAAGGACTATGCAAACGCGGTAGCGCAGCAGCTCGTAGCCTACGTCCGCAGCACCTCCGGAATCTTCCAGGTATCGGTTGTCGATGAGGCGAGCGTTCCGGAGCATCCCGTTGCGCCGAACGTGCCCCTCGACGTCGCTCTCGGCGCAGCCGCCGGGCTGCTCCTCGGTGTGGGACTGGCCATCGTCATCCACGTCCTGAATCCACCGCCGCAGGGCGGCCTGCGCGACGTGGTGGACCCGGAGACCTGGGCCTTCAATGGCGCGTTCCTGGCTTATCGCCTCCGCCAGGAGATGAGCCGTGCTCGGCGCAGTCACCAGCCTGTCTGCCTTGCTCTGGTCGATGTCAATCATCAGGGAGTGCTCAACGACCTGCTCCCGCGCCAGCGGATGGAGGCACTTCGCCGAATCGTCTCCCTGATTGACGGGCATCTCCGATCCGAAGACGTTTCGGCGCGAGTCGAAGGGACCATCTTTGGTGTCCTGCTGCCCGACACCAGCGAGGAGCAGGCGATGCCCCTCGTCGAGGCTCTTCGGGCCCGCATCGCAGCACCCGCGCTCGCATCATCGGGCGATGGGGTGGCGGTGCATGCCAACTTGGCCGCTGGCGTCGTCGAATACCTCGACGGGCAGCTCGCGGATGATGACGTCATTCAGCAGGCACGCCTGGCGCTTCAGGCCGCGCAGACGGGTCCGATCGGGCGCACGGAGGCCTTCTCGTGGCTCCGCGGCAGGCAGAGCGGCATGTCGCCCGCACGGTTGCCCCCCGCGACGCCGATGGCTGCTCTTCCCACTGCGCCGGCTCCGCCGAACCCGGTTCGCCCGCCCATGGCGTCGCCGCGCGTTGCGCCAACGGCGCCCCAACCTCCGCCGGCCCTGCGGCCAGGATCCGTGACACGGCTCGACACCGCGCCGGCTCCCGTCGCA
Organism: Chloroflexota bacterium; assembly: GCA_030774375.1. Next base: position 1,878 of record JALYLE010000036.1, read on the forward strand.
CCGACCGAAGCCCAGCCGTCGCGCGAGACTCCTGCGCCCCAGCCGCCAGCCATCGCCGCTACGGTGGCCTCGGTGGCGCCAACTACCGCTGACGCATCGCCGCCATCTCCGACTCCGACCCCGGCTGCTGCGCTGGCCCCACCCCCAGCCCGGGCGCCTGTTTTTCCCGCCGAGTCGAGGGCGGCAGGCGACTCCGCCGCCGAACCGCTGCCTCCGACGCTGCCGCCTGCCACACCGCCGCCGACCGCCTCTGCCTCACCGGCGACCGGTTCATCGGCTGAAGCCTCGCGACCCGCGACTGAATCGAAAGCCGCGAAACCCGCGACGAGAGCGGCACGCGCCTCGGCTCCACACGGCTCAGCGGTGCCGGAGAAGTTGAGGCCAGCAGGGGGTCATCGAGGAAGCGGGACGCGCCCAACTCGACGCGCGCGATGACCCAGGGGCATATCGTCCTCGCTGCGAAGGGCGGCGGCATCGTCTTCGCCGGCCGTCTCTTCGCCTGGGGGAGCCGATTCGTCCTAGCGGTCTTCCTCGTCCGACTCCTGGGCGCCGAGCA
>JALYLE010000037.1 GCA_030774375.1 Chloroflexota bacterium
CGCTCAGTCCCACGTACATGTCCGCCGTGGCCCGCAGGACTGGCTCGCCATGCTTTGCCGACAGTTGCAATGCCTGCTCGTACGTCCGGATCGCGTCACGCAGCCGTCCCTGGGTGATCCGGATGTCCGCCAGGGCGATCGCACCACCGAGCGCATCAGAGAGGCTGCCAGACCGCTGCACCCGCGCCATCCCAGCGCCGTAGATTCGATGCGCGGTCTCGAGGTCCCCGCTCGCCCATGTGGCCAATCCCAAGAGCGCCTCTGCTGCCCCGCGGAGGAGATCGTCGTCCTCGGGAGCCAGATTCAGTGCCTCGCGAGCGTGCCGGACGGTCGTCGCGACGTCGCCTCGGATCTGGGCAAGCACGGCTCGGTAGACCGCGATCAGCGCAGCCAGGAGGCTGAACTCGCGCCGGTCTACGACAACCATCTCCGGCCGCCCGGCTCCGGCTTCATCTGGCACACCGTGGGGCGCCGTGAGCCAGCGCTCGCCGTCTCCCAGACGGCGCTCGACGTCCTCGAGCTCGCCGATGGACAACAGCGCCCAGGCGTAGGCGACGCTCAGGACCGGTCTTCGCCCAATGACCTCATCCGGTAGCGCCCTAAGCCACCGGAGCGCCGTCACCTCCTGATGACCCTGCCGCAGCGCCGGCACCGCCAACTCAATCAGGCTGGCGGCTCGGTCGAAGTCTTCGCCCGCCAGCGCGTGCCGGATTGCCTCGGAGCGGTCACCGTTGTGCTCGTACCAGTCGCTGGCACGACGGTGCAGGTCGGGCACCCACGCTGGCTGCTCATCGAAGAGGCGCGTGCGCAGCACGTCGGCAAAGAGCTGGTGGTAGCGATACCAGCGCCGGCGGTCATCAAGCGAGACGAGGAAGAGGTTCCCGCGATCGAGCGCCTCCAGCATCGCCGTGCCGCCCTCGTGACCAGTAACGGCATCGCAGAGAGGGCCAGTCAGCCGACCCAGGATCGAGGTCTGCAGTAGGAACTGGCGGACATGTTCGGGTTGACGGTGCAAGACCTCGTCGGCCAGGTAGTCAACGATGTACCGATCGTCGCCGGCAAACCCGGCGATGAAGTCGGCGGGATCGTCGCGGCCTTGGATCGAGAGCGCGGCCAGTTGCAGGGCAGCGATCCAGCCCTCCGTTCGACCCTCCAGCGCCACGACATCCCGCCCCGTCAACTCCAGCTTCATCACCCCGTTCAGGTACGCGGCGGCCTCCTCGGGCGTAAAGCGCAGATCCGCGGCGCGGATCTCGATGAGCTCGCCACGCCCGCGCCAGCGACCGAGCGGCAATGCCGGGTCGGCGCGGGTGGTGACCAGGAGGTGCAGCTGTGGCGGCAGGTGCTCAATGAGGTATGCCATCCCGTCCTGGATGTCGCTCGCATCCACGACGTGGTAGTCGTCGAGCACCAGCACGATGTCGCGCGGCAGCCCGCTGAGGTCGTTGAGCAACGTGGCAAGGACCGATGTGATCGGCGTTTGGGGCGACCCCAGCAGGGAGATCGCAGTCGCGCCTACCTCGGGCACCACCGTCTGCAGCGCGGCGATCACGTACGGCCAGAAGGATGCGGCCCGATTGTCGCTAGGGTCGAGCGAGAGCCACGCCGCGCGCCGTTCGTGCAAGGGAGTCGCGGCCAGCCACTCGGCCACCAGCGTCGTCTTGCCGAAGCCGGCGGGCGCGGAGACCAGGGTCAGCTTCGACTCGCCCCTGCGGCTCAGGCGCTCGCTCAGCCTCAGACGTGTCACCAGACCGCGTCGCACCCTAGGGATGAAGAGCTTGGCCTCGAGCAGCGGGCTTGGGATGACCATCTGACCCCCCACGATACGGGTCACGGGCGTCGACCGGTAGGCGATCGGCTCTTCGCAGCGCGGCGACGCTAAAGAGGTGCGCTCCGTGCCCGACTCTCCGTGGAGCTGCGGTGGGGTGTCTACCGACGTAGACCGTTGGTGCCAGGGGCTTAGCACCCGAGGCGAATAGACCGCAGCGCCCTACCGCTCCACGCTCATCACAATGTCGACGGGCGTGTGTTCGAGCGTCACCAGCGCCAGTTGCGGCACGACAAGCGGACGGTGCCAGCGGTGAAGCTGTGCACGGTCTGTGGTGTCGTCACCAGCCGCGCGGGTAGTCGCTGCACCGAGCACGCCCGCCAGTCCAACCGCAGCCGCCACAACGCCCTGTACAGCACGCCGGCCTGGCAACGGCTCAGCGCCCGCGTGCTTCGCGTCTGGCGTGGCGAGCGCGGCAACTGGTGCCCTGGCTACCAGCGCCACGCCCATCGCGCCGCCGACCTGACCGTCGATCACGTCGTGCCGCTCGCGGCCGGCGGTGCGCCGTTCGACATCGGCAACACCGCCGTGCTGTGCCGCTCGTGCAACTCGACGAAGGGTGCGTCGACCGACCGGGGTGGGGTAGCCCTTATGGCGGCCCCGATGCGCCCCGACCGCGCGGGCCGTCATTCGTGGTCCGCTCGAGGAACGTCCTGGAGACGCTCGACAAGAACTACCTGCGCAAGAGGCTGGCCGGAGGCACGATCCGGCGGGCGGTGTTCAAGATCGGGTTCCCCGACGACCGTCGGGGCAAGCGGGTCGAGCTGTCCGGCTCGAACAAGGTGAAGTTCAAACGGGCCACGCATGCCGAGGAGGTCTTCCGCTACCTGAACAGCTGGGGGGTCGTCCTTGCCTGACACGCTTCTTGGACTCGTCCTGACCCGCCTCGACCAAGTCGAGGACCCGGTCCTACTCCATCGCGAGGCGGCGGCGTATCCGACGGAGGAGTTCGAGGCCCTGCTTTCGGCGGGCATCGTGAAGGAGACGTCGCGTGCCTTGCAGGTCCCCAGATCCGCCCATATGCCGGCGGGGGGCGATCTCCTGGTCCGGGAAACCGCAAAGGGCCTCTTCGGGGTCGCGACAGAGGACGACTACCATCAGCCCGTCCCGCTCGCCGAGGACGATGTCCGGCAGTACGAGATTGTGGTCTCGAAGCTGGTCGATCTGCTCCGCCAGGAGAACGAGCTCGAGGGAGTGCCGGTCCCGAACGGGAGGCGGCTCACGCTCGTAGGAGAACGGCCTCTGCCCGGCGGCCTGCGGGCAGACGTGTACCTGTCCCTGCTGAACGACGACCAGTCCGAGTTCATGCTGGTTTGCAGGCATGTACACCCCACGAACCCGCGTCCCGTGGTGATGCTGGTGCCCAGCTCGGTCCCCCTGTCTGTCGAGAACGCCCAGTTGCTTCGAAGTTGGGACATGTTCGTTTCGCCCCTCACGACCTACCTGAACGGCGCACGCTGGAACCTCCCGTGGGATCGCATCCTGACGAAGGCCGCCGACCTTGAGACGAAGTTGCCCCGCCGGCGCGGGCGACCGAAGGGGACGCGCTCGGTCACGCGAGCTGAGATCGTCGGGAAGTTCAGGGCGCTCCGGGAGAACTACGGGAGGAACCCGACGCAGGCTGAGCTTGCGGCCAACCTCACCCCGCGGATTGAAGTGCGGACACTGAATGACCACCTAACGGATTACGGCTTGGGCTGGCCGATCGAATAGTCCGCGCCTTTTCCGCGCCTTCCACGGGCTATTGATTGCCCTGACGATCTAGGACGCTGGGGCGCGTGATGCGCTCCCTCAACCTTGTGATCCCTGAAGACGTGGCTCAGCAGCTCCAGCGGCTGGCCGAGCGCGACTTCCGACGCGTCCGTGACGAGGCCGCCCTCCTCCTAGTCGAGGCTGTGCGCCGTGCCGCTCAGGATTTGGCGGCGGCCTCGGAACACCGCAGCGAACCGATGGACGAGACGCCGAACGCGCCGAAGCGCCAGCCGGGCGACGCATGACCGACCCGGTCGCACTCCTCCTCGATCACCTTGTGGGCGTGCGCCGCTCCGGCAATGCATGGATGGCACGCTGCCCTGTGCACGAGGACCGCCATGCGAGCCTCGCGATCGCCGCGGGAGACGACGGTCGTGCGCTGCTGACCTGCCACGCCGGCTGTTCGACCGAGGCGGTGGTCGCCGCGGTCGGCCTCGCGATGGCAGACCTGTACCCGCGGACCAACGGCGCCGCCGGCCGGTCGCGGCCCGTCGCGCCCCAAGTGCACGACCGTCAAACCCGGTACCGCGTCCGAATGGCCGATGGCAGCTTCTCCGCCGAGCGCATCGAGCACGTGCGCCTCGATCGCGCCGATGGCTCCAAGCGGATGTGGTGGGAGCGCGATGGACGCAAGGGGCTGTCTGGGGTGTCGACCTCGTCGTTCGCGCTCTACCGGATCGATGACGTCGCGGCGAGCGGCGGGGAGCGCGCCGTGCTCGTTGAGGGCGAGAAGGCCGCCGACGCACTTGCTGCCCTTGGCATTCCAGCCGTCGGCACGGTCACAGGCGCGGCGACCATCCCGTGCCGCGATGCCCTCTTGGCCCTGGCGGCGATGGACGTCGTCCTTTGGCCGGATGCCGACGGACCGGGCCTCGGCCACATGCAGCGGATCGCCGTCGAGCTGGAGTCCATCGCCCGGGCGGTCGATTGGGTCACACCGCCCTCGGATGCACCGGCCGGCTGGGATGCCGCGGATGCTTCGCCGGACGTCGCTAGGCGGCTTGTCTTGGAGGCGCGACCCGCGGATCGTGTGGCTACCTCGATGCCAGACGTGGTTGTCGTGCCCGCCCCGTCGTCTCCGATGGGCGTCGCGCGCAAGCTCGTCGCCGACCGTTTCACCGATGCCGACGGCATGCCCGTGATTCGAGCCTGGCGCGGTGGCTACTGCGCCTGGGATGGCCGCTGCTGGCCGGAGCGTGACGCCGCGACCATCCGGTCGGAGATCTACAGCTACCTCGAGCACGCCGTCTACGAGGCCGAGACGCCGCAGGGCACGCTGCTGAAGCGGTGGGACCCCACGAAGGCGAAGATCGCCAACACGATCGAGGCGTTGGCTGCCGTCACGCACCTCGCGCCGACGATCGAGCCGCCGGCGTGGCTGTCGGGGGAGGGCCTGCCCGATCCCCATGACCTCGTGGTCACCGCGAACGGCATCCTCCACCTGCCCGACCGCAAGCTGTTGCCCCACGACCCGCGCCTGTTCGTCGGCCACAGCGTGCCATTCGCCTACGACCCCGACGCCGCCGAGCCCACCCAATGGCTGGCATTCCTGGCGGATCTGTGGGACGAGGACCCCGCCTCGATCGCGCTGCTCCAGGAGATGTTCGGGTACGTCCTCTCGGGGGACACGAGTCTCCAGAAGATCATGCTTCTGGTGGGGCCGACGCGGGCTGGCAAGGGCGTCATCGCACGGGTCCTGACGAGCCTGTTGGGGCGCCACAACGTGGGCGCTCCGACCCTCGCTGGCCTGACCACCAACTTCGGGCTTCAGGACCTGATCGGCAAGACCCTCGCCATCGTGTCCGATGCGCGCCTCGGTCCCAAGGCCAACGTCCAGGCACTGGCCGAGCGGCTGCTCTCCGTGTCCGGTGAGGACTCGATCACCATCGACCGCAAGTACAAGGACCCCTGGACCGGCCGGCTCGACGTCCGCTTCATGCTGCTCACCAACGAGCTCCCGCGCTTCACCGATGCGTCCGGGGCGCTTGCCAAGCGGTTCGTCGTCCTGGTCCTCTCCAAGACCTTCTACGGCAAGGAGGACCCGGGCCTGCTGACGCGGCTCCTGCCGGAGCTGCCCGGGATCATGAACTGGGCACTCGAGGGCCTCGACCGGCTGCGTGCGAGGCGTCGATTCTCCGAGCCGGGCTCGGCC
>JALYLE010000038.1 GCA_030774375.1 Chloroflexota bacterium
GGTCGATCAGGTTCGGGACACTGCCCGGGATGGTGACCAGTTCGTCCGTGATGCGCCCGAGCTGCGGCACGGAACCGATGAGGCCCTGCGTGTACGGATGCTGCGGGTTGGTGAAGAGCTCGCTCACGGTCGCCTGCTCGACGATCTCGCCGGCGTACATGACCGCCACGCGGTCGCACATCTCCGCAACGACCCCGAGATCGTGGGTGATCAGGATGATCGCCGTGCCGAGGTCGTTTTGCAGCCCGCGCATCAGGTCCAGAATCTGGGCCTGGATGGTCACGTCGAGCGCGGTGGTCGGTTCGTCGGCGATCAGCAGCTCGGGCTGGCAGGCGAGCGCCATGGCGATCATGACCCGCTGCGCCATCCCGCCGGAAAGGCTGTGCGGGAAGGCCTTCAGGCGCCGTTGTGGATCGGGGATGCCGACCATCTTCAGCAGCTCGAGCGATCGATCGCGCGCCTCCTTGCGCTTCATGTCGCGGTGCACCTCGAGCACCTCGCCGAGCTGCATCGCCACGTCGTAGACCGGGTTCAGCGAGCTCGTCGGCTGCTGGAAGATCATGCTGACGCTCTCGCCGCGCACCTTGCGCATGTCGGATGCCGAGATCTTCAGCAGATCGCGGCCGTCGAAGAGCACCTCCCCCGCCTCGATCCGGCCGGGCGGGGCGATGAGCCGCATGATCGACAGGCTGGTGACGCTCTTTCCGCAGCCCGACTCCCCCACTATGCCCAGGATCTCCCCACGATTGACGTGGAAATCGACCCCTGTCACGGCGCGCACGACCCCGTCGGTGGTGTGGAACGACGTTTGCAGGCCGCGGACGTCGAGGAGCGGCCGCGCCGACGAGGCTGGCGGGCGCGGGCGTGGGGCCTGCAGTTCAGTGACCGTCATCGACGCTACCGGTTGAGGCGCGGATCGAGCGCGTCGCGCAGGCCGTCGCCGAGCAGGTTGAGGCCAAGCACCGTGATCACGATGGCGATCCCCGGGGCGAAGATGAGGTGCGGCGCGGAGAAGACGGCGGCTCGCTCCTGGCCGATCATCGAGCCCCACTCCGGGGTGGGTGGCTGCGCGCCGAGGCCCAGGAAGGAGAGTGCCGCGACGTCGAGGACCGCTCCGGCGATCCCCAGGGTGCCCTGCACGATGAGCGGGGTCAGGGCGTTGGGCAGGATGCGGCGGAAGAGGATCCCCGCGCTCGACTCGCCCAATGCCCGCGAGGCGACAACGAAGTCACGCTCCTTGATCGACAGGACGGACGCGCGCATCACACGTGCATAGACCGGGATCGCCACGATGCCAATCGCAAACTGGGCCTGGAGCAGCCCGGTGCCGACGACCGTGACGATCAGAATGGCGAGCACCAGCGCGGGGAACGCGAGAAGGACGTCCATGATCCGCATCATGATGTTGTCCGCCCAACCACCGGCGTACCCAGCGATGGAGCCGATCAGGACCCCGATGATGATCGCGAAACCAACCGTCAGAAAGCCAATCTGGAGGGATACGCGCGCACCGTAGAGGATCCGACTCCACAGGTCGCGTGCATTGCCGTCGAGGCCGAGGAGGTGTTCTGGTTGGCTCGCCGGGCAGCCGAGCAGGTGGATGCACGGCCCGAGCCGGGTGAGCCGTCCGTTCACCGGGGATTCGAGGCCGATCATCGACTGGAGCGGGTCATGGGTCGCCAGCTGGCCGGCGAAGACCGCGGCCAGGACCAGGATCCCAAGCAGGATGAGGCCCGCAACGGCCGAGCGTTGGCGCAGGATGCTGCCCAGGGTGTCGCGCCACAGGCTCGCAGGGCGCTGGCTGACGAGCTCCTCGGAGAGTGGCGTGCCGAGTGGCTCGCTCTGGACGGCCATCAGCTCAGCCGGATCCGCGGGTCGAGGTAGGCGTACGACACGTCGACGACCAGATTGATCACCAGATAGGCGACGGCTGTCACCAGGGTCACCCCCTGGATCACGATGTAGTCGCGTCCGAGGACGGATTGGGTGAGGGTCAGGCCCAGGCCGGCAAGGTTGAAGATCGTCTCGGTCAGGACGGCGCCCGAGAGGAGCAATCCGAGCTGGAGGCCGATGATCGTTACCACCGGCAGCAGCGCGTTGCGCAGCCCGTGGCGGATGACGATGACGCGCTCGCTGAGGCCCTTGGCACGTGCGGTGCGCACATAGTCCAGGCCCAGCACGTCGAGCAGGCTCGAGCGCGTCATACGCGCGATGATCGCCATGGGGATCGTCCCCAGCGCGATCGCCGGCAGGATCATGTGTCGCAGGGCATCACCCAGCGCCTTCCACTGCCCGGTGATCAGCGCGCTGAAGGTGTAGATGTTGCCCACGAAGTCGATGATCACGCGCGGCGGTCCCTCCATGGCCTGCAGTCCCCAGACCTGCGCCAGCGGAATCACGTCCAACCCAGGCGACAGGCGTCCAGACGACGGCAGCGACAACGGCGTGTGACGCAGGACCACCGCAAAGAGCCATGCGAAGGCAAGGCCCAGGACGAAGACCGGGATCGAGACTCCGAGGTTGGCAATCATCATGGTGCCCACGTCGAACGGCGAGTTGCGCCGCGTGGCGGCGATGATCCCCAGCCCGATCCCCACCACGCTCGCGAAGAGCAGCGCATAGATCGTCAGCTCGACGGTGACGGGCAGCCGCTCAACGAGGATCTGGGCGACCGGACGCCCATAGCGGATCGATTCACCGAAGTCCCCGCGCAGGATCTGCCCGAAGTAACCGACGAACTGTTGATAAATGGGCTGGTCGAGCCCATACCGATGGATGAAGGCGTCGCAGATCTGTGGCGTGGCGCGCTCGCCCAGGGCAGTTCGGCACGGGTCGCTTGGAATCACCCTCGACAGGACGAAGACGAGGAGCACGATCCCGAACAGGACCGGAACGCTGAGAAGAAGCCTTCGGGCGATGAAACGCAGCATGCGACCCGTCCCGCGATGGATGTGTCGAGGGGCGCCGCCGTTATGGCTGCGCCCCTCTCGTTGAGGCCAGACCCCTCGCCGCTTACTCCGGCTTGGGGATGGGCGGGTTCAGGAAGCCACCAAAGAGCCCTGGGAAGTAGTCGAACGCGCCCGACCGCCCCACGTGGAGCGGGTGTTCCGCGTCCCAGGAGACGGCGTAGCTCTCGACCACATCATTGGCATCGAGCACACCGCCCTCGTGGAACTTCACGTTCTGCCGCAACTTGCAGGTCCAGACCGTGAAGTCAGCGTTCGAGGTGCACGCCGTGGCCAGGGCCGGTATCGGTTTGGTGCCGGCCACCTCGAAGCCGTAGAGCGAATCGTTGATCTGCAGGCAGGTCCGCAGCGACTCGCCGTCCGTCTCGTCCGGGCAGAAGAGGCCGAGCGGTTCGGCACCCTGCACGAAGACGAGGGAGTCCCGGTC
>JALYLE010000039.1 GCA_030774375.1 Chloroflexota bacterium
TCCTGGATCGAGATCAGGATCACGAGCGCGATGAGCACCAGGAAGCCCGTGATATAGATCAGGGCCTCGCGCTCGGCCGGCAGTCGTCGGCGCCGCACGGCCTCGATGACGACCACCGCCACGCGGCCCCCGTCGAGCGGGGGGAAGGGCAGAATGTTGAGGACGGCGAGGTTCACCGAGAGGAGACCGACGAAGGTGAGCTGAAAGACGAGTGCCTCCTGCAGGACCTCGCCGGTCGCCTGCGCGATGCCGATTGGCCCGCGCGCGTCCCCCGTGTTCGGTCCGAGGCCAATGAGGCCCATCACGGTCTGACCCAGCGCGGCAGGAATCTGGATCGCGATCTCCGACGCCGCACCCGCACCCAGGGCGACCGCCTCCACGGGATTCCTTGCAGCCGGCGGCGCCGGCTGCGCAGACCAGCTGAACCCGACCGGGCCGACGCCCCGCTCGCGCTCCGCATCGGTGAGCTCTCGCGGAGTCACCGTTACCGTGAGGATGCGTCCCGCGCGCTCGATGGTCAGCATCACCTCGTTGCCCGCGTGCGAGGAGACGTACGCCGTGAGCCTGCGCGCCAGGTCGAACGTTTGGCCGTCCGCCGCGGTGATTTTGTCGCCGACTTGCAGAGTGGTGGCCGCTGGGCTGCCGGGCTGGACACCGGTCACGGTCAGCGGCGGGATCTGGTTGGGCATCGGGAGGCTCGACGCGGCGGCAAACAGAACGACCGCCAGGAGGAAGTTCATGGCGACCCCTGCCACGAGCACGATGATCCTGATGGCAATCGGTTTTCGATTGAAGGCGCCCTCCATCGCGCGCTCGACGGCCGCGTCGGAGAGACCGCGCTGTCGCATCTTCTCGGCCTCGATCTCGCCGTCCTCGCCGAGCATCTTCACGAAGCCGCCGAGGGGGATCCAGTTCAGCGAATACCGCGTGCCGCGCCAGACAACGGAACTGATGCGCGGCGGGAAGCCGACCCCGAACTCCTGGACGGTGATCCCGGCCAGCTTGGCGACAACGAAGTGGCCCAGCTCATGGACGAGAACGAGCACTACGAGGACCAGGACGAAGGCAAGGACGGTCCCGACGACACCCATCAGCTGGCGTGCTGGAGCCCGAGTTCCATGGCGAGCGCGGCCTGGATCTGAAAGGGCCCGTGCTCCGACTCGACGAGCGAGTGGATCGCGCTCCGCGCGTGCATCACGGCCTCGATTCTAGAGTACGGCCATCGATCGAGCATCGCGGCTCGCTTGCCTCGCCGAGCCGCTGTCACACGACGTACCCGGCCACCAGGAGCGCGTACCCGGCCAGGATCGGCGCGGCGAAGAGGAACGAGTCGACTCGATCGAGCACGCCGCCATGGCCCGGAATCAGGAATCCCGACTCCTTGCGGCCCGCCGCGCGCTTCAGCATGGACTCGGCCAGGTCGCCGGCCTGAGCCGCGAGTCCGACCAGCGGCCCGATCACCAGCGGATTCCAAGGCGCGAGTCCGATCAGCCAGGCGCCGATCCCTGCGGCCAGGGTGCCCGCGATGAGGCCCCCGGCCATACCCTCGATCGTCTTGGACGGGCTGATGTGGTCGATCAGGCGCCGCCGTCCGAGCCATCGGCCGGTCAGGAAGGCACCCGTGTCGTATCCCCACACCACGAGGAGGAGGGTCAGGGTCCAGGCTGCGCCCGAACGCAGGGCGAGTGGCCCGATGGTAGTCACGTCCGAGCCGCCGGGCGGTGCGAGATGACCGACCAGGACGATGGTCGGGGCAAGGATTCCCACGTATGCGACACCAAAGGCCGTGACCGCCCACGTCGTGAATCCCTTGCGCGGGTCGGCCCGCGTGAATCCCGCCACACCGAGCAGGATCAGGCTGGCGATGAAGACGGATGCCACGAGGCCCGGCGGTTGCGTGATGCGCAGCAGATCTGCAAGCAGGCCGCCGACACCGTTCGAATTCATGGCGATCAGTCCCGCTGCGGCGGTCGCCATGCCGGCCATGAGGCCGAGGACCTGAGGTGGCTCGAAGCCACCGGAGTCGAGCAGGCTGATCAGCTCCACCAGCGAGAGGAAGACGATCAGTCCGACCAGCACGGAGATCCAGGGCTCGCCGATGAGGACGACCGCGATGACGATCGGCACCAGAATCACCGCCGTGAGGACTCGGGTACGAAGCATCGGCGCTCTTCGGGCCTAGGACCCGAACCGTCGCTGTCGCTGGGTGAACTCCTCGAGTGCCGCGTCGAGATCGGCTTCGCGGAAGTCGGGCCAGAGGACCGGGGTAAAGACGAGCTCAGCATAGGCGCCCTGCCACAGCAGGAAGTTGCTCGTGCGCTGCTCGCCCCCGGTGCGAATCAGCAGGTCCACGTCCGGCTGGCCGGCGGTGTACAGGTGTTCACCGAGGCGCTCCTCGTCCAGCTCTGCGGGCGCCACACCCCCGGCGATCAGAGCGCGGCACGCGTCGATGATCTCGCTGCGGCCTGAATAGTTGAACGCGATATTCAGCGCCATCCGCTTTCCATCCCGCGTCCGATCCTCCGCCTCGCGGATGGACCGTTGGATGTCCTGTGGCGCCTCGTGGAGCCGCCCGATAACGCGCACGCGTACCCCTTGGGCGACAAGCTCATCGGTGTGCTGCCGCACCGCGCCGTCGATCAACCCAAAGAGCCCGGCGACCTCTTCTTCGGGACGCCGCCAGTTCTCACGGCTGAAGACGTACAGGCTGAGCACCTCGATCGCGTGGTCGGGTGCCACCCGAACGATCGGACGGATCGCCTCGACGCCCTGGACGTGCCCTGCGATCGCCGGCAGCCCGTGAGCGGCGGCCCAACGGCGATTGCCGTCCATGATGATGGCGACGTGGCGGGGGTGGTCCAGGGCGGCCAGCGCCTCAGACCTCCATCACTTCCGCTTCTTTGCGCTCAGACCGGGCGTCGATCGCCTCGATGAATCGATCATGGACCCGTTGCAGCCCATCCAGCTCGCGACGCTCCTCATCCTCGGAGAGGTCACCCTCGCGGAGCGCCTTCTTCAGGTCGTCGGCTGCTTCGCGGCGGTGGTGGCGGACCTCGACGCGTGCGTCCTCGGCTCGCTTGCGTACCTGCTTCACCATTTCGCGACGCCGCTCCTCGCTGAGGGGCGGCACATTCAAGCGCACGACGGTCCCGTCGACGGCCGGGGTGATCCCGATGTCGCTCTTGGTGATGGCACGCTCGATCGCCGACAGGACGGAGCGGTCCCAGGGCTGAATGACGATCATGTGCGGATCCGGCACGCTGATCCCGGCCAGCTGGTTGAGCGCCGTGGGTGCGCCGTAGTAGTCGATGGTCAGCCGATCCACCAGCGCGGTCGACGCACGCCCAGTTCGAATGCCGGCGAAGTCGCGCTCCATCGCCTCGATGGCGCGCTGCATCTTCGGTTCGGCGCCCAGTACCGCCTCGTGGGTCATTGGGTCACCTCCCCGTCGATCAGCGTGCCGATCGATTCGCCGAGCACGGCTCGCACGATGTTTCCCGGTCGCGTCATGTCGAAGACCACGATTGGCATCTCGTTGTCCATCGCCAGGCTGACGGCGGTCGCATCCAACGCACCCAACCGGAGAGAGAGCAACTCGGTGTAGCCGATCTGGCTGTACCGCGACGCATCTGGATGCAGCTCGGGATCGGCATCGTACACCCCGTCAACGCGGGTCGCCTTGAGGATCACCTCGGCGCCGATCTCCACCGCGCGGAGCGTGGCCGCGGTATCGGTCGTGAAATATGGGTTACCCGTGCCGGCCACCAGCACGATCACTCGCCCCTTCTCCAGGTGTCGGACCGCGCGGCGCTTGATGTACGGCTCGCAGATCTCGTTCATGGCGATGGCGCTCATGACCCGCGTTGGTGAGCCCGCCTGCTCGAGGGCGTCCTGGAGGGCGAGCCCGTTCATGACCGTCGCGAGCATCCCCATGTAGTCGGCGGTTGCCCGGTCGATTCCTCGCGCGGCGGCGGCCAGCCCGCGGAAGATGTTGCCGCCGCCGACCACGATCGCGATCTGGACCCCGGAGGCGTGCGCCTCGTGCACCTGGTCCGCGATGGCCCGTCCGACCTCAGGATCGATGCCGTACTGCCGCTCCCCCATCAACGCCTCACCGGAGAGCTTCAGCAGAACCCTCGAGTAGTGTGGCGCCGGTGCGGCCGTCGGCTGGGTCATGTGCTCAGGAAGCCTCTCCCGCAGGAGGGCTCTCGCCAACCGCCATTCGGACGAATCGGGCGACACGGATGTTCTCGCCCAGCAGCGCGATCTTCTCGTGGACGAGGTCGGCGATCTTGCGGTCCGTATCACGATACGGCTGCTCGAGGAGAGAGACCGATTCGAGCCATTTGTTCAGCTTGCCCTCGACGATCGACTCGATCCGATCCGCGGGCCGGCCTTCCTGGCGCGCCTCTTCTGCAAAGGCCGCCCGCCGTTCGGCGAGGACCTGCTCTGGGACGTCGTCACGCGAGACGTAGGCTGGGTCGTGACCTGCGACGGTCATCGCCAGATCGCGCGCTAGCTGCTTGAAGTCGGCTGTGCGTGCCACGAAGTCCGTCTCGCAGTTGAGCTCCAGGAGCACGCCGAGGCGCTCCCCATGATGGATGTAGCTGCTGATGATGCCTTCGCGGGCGGCTCGGCCGGCCTTGGCGGCAGCGGTGGAGAGCCCCTTCTCACGCAGCCATACGGTGGCCCGCTCGAAATCGCCTGCGCTCTCTTCGAGCGCCCGCTTGCAATCCATGATCCCCGCCCCCGTCTTCTCGCGAAGGCGCTTTACATCTTCTGGCTTGATCGTGCTGGTTGTCATCGTTCCTTCCTGACCGTTGCGCCGCTCAGCGTGCGGTGCGGGCATCGGCCTCGGGCTCCTCAATCTCTTCTTCCTCGCCGCGGTTCTCGGCGGTGCGTCGCGCCCGCGCGCGGCGCTCTTCGTCCTCGTCATCCTCTGGCTCGGGCTCGAACACGAGGGCCTCACCGGCGGCCAGGGCGGCGGTGTAGTCGACGTCCTCGCTGAGCACCGACTCGTCGACCGGTGGCAGCGCCTCCGCCTGCTCGAACTCCTCGTCGAGCTTCGCCTGACGCTCGCCCTGGGCCTCGATGACGGCATCTGCCACCTTGGAGCTGATGAGCTTCACCGAGCGGATCGCGTCGTCGTTTGCGGGGATCACCCAATCGATGAGATCGGGATCGCAGTTCGTATCCGTGATCGCCACGATAGGGATCTCGAGTCGCCGCGCCTCGCGCACGGCGATCTCCTCCCGGTGCGGGTCGACGATGAAGACGGCCCCGGGCGTGCGGCGCATGCGCCGGATCCCGCCCAGCGCCGAATTGAGCTTCGTGATCTCGTCGGTGAGCTTCGATGCCTCTTGCTTGGTCAGGCGCTCGAACTCACCCGCCTCCCGTCGCGCCTCCAGTGCCTCCAGGCGCTGGATGCGACGCTTGATCGTCGTGAAGTTCGTGAGCATGCCGCCCAGCCAGCGCGTGTTGACGTAGTGCTGGCCGCTGCGCTCGGCTTCTTGCTGGACCGATTCCTGAGCCTGCTTCTTGGTCCCCACGAAGAGGATCGAGTCGCCGCGCTGAATCGTCTCCTTGACGAAGTCGAGAGCCTGGTCCAGGTAGCGGACGGTCTGGGCCAGGTCGATGATGTGGATCCCGTTGCGCTCGGCGAAGATGTATTCGCGCATCTTCGGGTTCCACCGACGGGTCTGATGTCCGAAGTGGACGCCCGCCTCGAGCAGCTGCTTCATGGTCGTTGCAGCCATTGATATCCTCCGGTTCGTTCCTCCGCCCGCTGTCATCTCCCTGGGTCAGACCCGGAGCAGGCTCCGCCACCGGGCACCGTGACCGAAGGATCGACGGACGTGTGTAATGGGACGGCACGAAGACGGGCACGTGCCCGCATCGGCCGGCGCGGAGTATAGCACGGGTTGTGGCTCAGGCCCCTATCTTGGCCGGGGTCTGAGACCCCGCTCGGTGGCCTCGGGCGAAGGCCCCCAGACGGGTACCGAAGTACCCCGGACCACCCCGTTCGTACCTTGACCGCTCGACTCCCGACCCTAGCATCGGCTCATCGTCGGTGCAGAGCGCACCGCCCGTCCGCCGCGGATGGATGGCATTGACGCGACCGGCCCCAGGCCCGGCGCGCACAGCGCAACCGGAGGATCGATGGCTCCCGGCCGCAGCACCGTTCTCCTGGGGCTTTGTGCAACCGCGCTGCTCTGTGCGACCTCTTCGATGGCCGCCAGACGGGTGACCGCCAGCGAGGTGGTTGTCGTGGTGCAACCAGGTGACACCTTGGTTGGCCTCGCGGCGCGCTACGGGACGAGCGTCGCCGTGATCTCGACCTTGAATGGCATTCCGAACCCCGACCTGATTCGTGCCGGCCAGCGGATCCGCGTCACGGTGGGCCGAACCGTCAACGCGCGAGACAAGGTTAACCAGCACCACGTGGTCCGTCCCGGGGAGACCCTTACCTCGATTGCCGCGGACTTCGGGACAACAATCGAGGCAATCGCGGCGGCGAATCGGCTGACCGACCCGTCCTACGTTTGGGCCGGACGACGCCTCGTGATCCCCAACGCCATTCGCTCGAACACGGTCCCCTCCGGACGTCACGGCTCGCAACCGCCGACCGTGCGCCGGGTCGTGGCGCCGGGCGAGACGCTCACGGCCATCGCCCGGCGCTACTGGACGACCGTCGCGGCGATCGCCTTTCTGAACAATCTGGCCGATCCGTCCTACATCCAGGCCGGCCAGGTCTTGCGAATCCCCTCCGCTCATGCGGGCACGACCGCAGCCACCCTGGCATCGAGCGTGGCTGCCGGCATGGCCGGGCGAGACCGAGTGCGGCGCATCGTCGTCGCCGAGGCGCGCCGGGCAGGCGTGCCACCCGCGCTCGCCTTGGCAGTCGCCTGGCAGGAGTCAGGTTGGCGCCAGAAGGTGGTGAGCAGCGCCGGCGCTCGCGGCGTGATGCAGCTCCTGCCGACGACGGCCCTCTGGATCGGCGACACCATGCTCGGGCATCAGGTGGACCTGCGAAGGACGCGCGGCAACGTCCGGGCTGGCCTCGTGCTCCTCAGGCACTACCTCGACCGATACCACGGTAACGTGGGACGAGCGCTGGCTGCGTACTACCAGGGTCAGCGATCCGCAGACATCTACGGAGTGCTTCCCGTCTCACGGCCCTACATCGCATCGATCCTGACGCTGCAACGGATGCTTCACTAGCGTCACAGCGCAGCACCCCACGCCCGATCACCACGCGTCGACGGCGGCGTGAATCGTGACCCGCCACCCGGCCTGGGTGAATTCGACAGCGGCTAGGTCGACTCGAAGGGCGCGTGCGGAAATCTCGTTCGTCGTCGCGAAGTCGACGAGTGACGACCGCAGCCGATGGAGCCGCCGTCGATCGATGCTCTCCAGGGGTGACCCAGCTCGCGATGAGCGCCGGGCACGTACCTCGACGCCCACCAGGACGCCCTCCGCATCGATGCACGCGAGGTCGAGCTCACCGAACGGGCACCGCCAGCGTCGCGCGAGGACCCGCCAGCCGTGCGCGGCGAGGTGGTCAGCGACCGCTTCCTCAGCCGCAACCCCCAACCGATGTCGCGGATCTCCCAAGGGAGATTTCTCCTGCGGGAGGCGAGGAGTGGTCTCTCATCGGCTAGGCGGGGGGCGCGATGGTCAGTCGCCTGCGAGCTCCTCCTCGTCGAGGAGCGGTAGATCGTCGAACACGAGGTCGAGCGGCAGCTGCGTGCCGGCGAGCAGCATCCGGATCGGCGCGAAGGACCTGCGATGCCACTCGCACGGCCCCTCTTCCATGAGGGCGTCGTAATGGCGGCGCGTCCCGTATCCCTTGTTCGCGGCGAATCCGTAGGCGGGATAGCGGCTGTCCATCTCCGAGCAGATCCGGTCACGCGTCACCTTGGCAACGATGCTGGCCGCCGCGATCGACGCCGAGATCGCGTCGCCATCGATGATCGGGCGTTGCGGAAGGTCAACGTAGGGAAGGCTCAAGGCATCGATCACGAGGTGATCGGGGTGCTCGTTCAGCCGCTCGACGGCCTCGGTCATCGCAAGCTTGGTCGCCTGCAGGATGTTGATCCAATCGATCACTTCGACCTCCATGAGTCCCACGCCGACCGCTTCGGCGCGGTCCAGGATCAGCTCATAGAGGGCCTCGCGTCGGAGCCGGGTCAGGACCTTGCTGTCGCGGAGGCCCTTGATTCGATGTCGTTCGGGGAGGATCACCGCCGCGGCAACGACCGGACCGGCCAGCGATCCGCGCCCAACCTCATCGATGCCGGCGATCCGGCGGTACCCGGCCAGGCGCAGCTCGCGCTCGTGGCGCATGTGGGCGTCTCGGGCTCGCGGCCGGCGTTTCGAGCGGGTTCCGGGCGAGCGCGAGGTGGCCACGGGTCAGGTGTTCGTTCGGCGCTCGCGGAGCGTTGCGGCCTTGCCGACGCGGTTGCGGAGGAAGGTGAGCTGCGCTCGCCGGGCGACGCCGTGGCGGACCACCTCGATCTTGTCGATCCGCGGAGCATGCAGCATGAACGTGCGTTCGACACCTACGCCGCTGGCGATCCGTCGCACGGTAATCGAGCGATTGAGGCCGCCGCCCCGCATGCGCATGACCGTCCCCTCGAAGACCTGGATCCGCTCGCGGCTCCCCTCCACCACCTTCACCGATACGCGCACGGTGTCGCCCGCGGCGATCTCCGGCAGGTCGGTTCGGAGCTGCTCGCGCTCGAGCTCCTTGATGGCGTCCATGGTGAGGGGAACCTCATTACTGGGGCATTACGGGCAGCTTACTGTGTGGTCGCTGCGGCAGACGAACGCGACCGCCCGGGGCGGCCGCGACGGGCCGGAGTATAGCAGCGGCCATCGGCGGGCGACAAGACAACACGGCTCGCCGGCCAGCGCCACGAGGCGACCGCCTAGGTGTGATGCTTCAAGACGTTGTTGACGGCCACCAGCGGGACGAGCCCGCGCAGCGCGGTGTGGGGACGACGTTGATTGTAGAAGTCGAGGTAGCGCGGTAGCGCTGCCAGCCGCTCGGCGTT
>JALYLE010000040.1 GCA_030774375.1 Chloroflexota bacterium
GGTCGCGTGCGCGCGCTCATCGGGGTCGCCGGACAGACCGCCTCGCTCGACGAGTTGCTGACCGGCCATGAGAATCTCGTCATGGTCGGCAATCTGTACCGCCTCAGGCCAGCGGAGTCGCACCGGCGAGCAAATGAGCTCCTCGAGCGATTCGAACTGACCGATGCAGCGGATCGGATCGTGAAGACCTACTCCGGTGGCATGCGGCGTCGGCTCGACCTCGCGGCTGCCCTGATCGATACTCCGCCGGTTCTCTTCCTCGACGAGCCGACGACTGGCCTCGATCCGCGCAGCCGCCTGGCGATGTGGAGCCTGATCGCTGATCTCGCGAAGGGCGGCACCACCTTGCTCATGACCACCCAGTACCTCGAGGAGGCGGACCAGCTGGCCGACGACATCGCCGTCGTGGACCACGGGCGGGTCATCGCGCGTGGGACCGCCCTCGAGCTGAAGCGACGGGTTGGTGGCGAACGCCTGGAGGTGGAGATCGGTGAGGGGCAGAATCTCGATCGAGCGGCAGAGGTCCTCTCCAGCCTGGGGGAGGAGCCGGCGCGCGTGGACGCCGACCATCATCGGGTCAGCGTGCCGATTGTCGCCCACGACGGCGTGCTGACCAATGCGGTGCGAGCCCTGGACACAGCCGGGATCCACGTCGACGACATCGGCTTCAGACGACCCTCCCTCGACGAGGTTTTCCTGGCGCTCACCGGGCAGCCGCTGGAGAGCGGCGAGCCCAACCCGGAGGGCTAGGTGATGGGCCTGCGCTGGTGGTTCGCCGACTCGCTCGAGATGGTGAAGCGCAACCTGCGCCACATCCGGCGCACGCCGGAGCTGCTGCTCGACGTGACGCTCCAGCCGATCATGTTCGTGCTTCTGTTCCGGTACGTCTTTGGCGGGGCCATCGCGGTCCAGGGCACGAGCTACGTCAACTACCTGATGGCGGGGATCTTCGTGCAGACCATCGCCTTCGCCACGATCTACACCGGCGTGCTGCTGGCGAATGACCTGACCAAGGGCATGATCGACCGATTCCGATCACTGCCGATGTCGCAGTCGGCGGTGATCACCGGCCGGACCCTGACCGATCTGCTGCGCGGCATGCTGGCCATCGCGGTCATGACGGTGGTCGGCCTGCTCGTTGGCTTTAGCCCGAAGGCCACGCTTGGCTTGGCGGCGGCGTTTGGGCTGCTCTTGCTGTTCGGATTTGCGTTGTCGTGGGTCGGTGTGGCCGCCGGCGCCCTGGTGCGCACCCCGGAGGCGGTCCAAGGCATCATCTTCGTGGCGGTCTTCCCGCTCACCTTCGCGAGCAGCGCGTTCGTGCCCACCGACACCATGCCGCCATGGCTCCAGGCGTTTGCCGAGCACCAGCCGATGACCTACACCATCAATGCCGTGCGTGATCTGATCCTGGGCGGCTCGGGTGGGCCTGACCTGCTCCCTTCGCTCATCTGGGCGCTGGGCCTCCTGGCGGTCTTCTTCCCGCTGGGCCTCTGGCTCTACCAGCGCCGGACTACGCAATAGGGTTCGGACCGCGCGAGCGTCTGGCGGTCTCGGATCGCCGCTGTCAGGACCAATTGTGCAGCCGTGCGGCTGTGTGGCTGTGCTGCACGAATGGCTCTGACGCGCGACCCCGCCCGCCCGACCCGCAGGCCGGAGGGCGTGGGATCGGGCTACCATTCGCCCGATGGCCGACGCGCTCGCATCCTTCCACGTCGCCCGCGATCAGTACCACCTCGCCTGGGACCGCGCCATCGAGCCGATCCTCACCGTAGGCCCCGGCGACGTCGTCGAGATCGATGCGCTCGACGCCTCCTGCGGCCAGATCACGGCCACCTCGACCGTCGACGATCTCGCCGCGCTCGACTTCTCTCGGGTCGACCAGGTCAACGGGCCTATCGCCGTCGAGGGTGCGGAGCCGGGCGATACCCTCGAGATCGAGCTGCTTGACTTCCAGCCCGCAGACTGGGGTTGGACGGCGAGCATCCCCGGCTTTGGGCTGCTCTCCGACGACTTCCCCGATCCGGCGCTCCACATTACGCACAACGACGGCAAGACCGCGGACTTCCTTCCCGGTGTGCGCATCCCGCTCGCACCGTTCTGCGGCGAGCTGGGGGTTGCCCCGCCGGACGACGGTCCGCAGTCCACCATCCCACCGGCCGAGTTCGGGGGCAACATGGACACCCGGCACCTCACCGCCGGGACGCGCCTCTACCTCCCGGTCTTCGCGCCCGGTGCCCGCTTCTCGCTTGGCGACGGGCACGCCGCGCAGGGCGACGGAGAGGTCTGCGGCACCGCCATCGAGACGCCGATGCGGGCTCGGGTCCGCTTTACCGTGCGCAAGGACCTCCATGTGACGGCGCCTGAGTTCCTGACGCCGGGTCCGCTTGCGATGAGCACCAACATCGGTCCGTACTACGCCACCGATGGCGTCGGTCCCGACCTTCGTGTCGCGGCCCAGGATGCGACGCGGCGCATGATCGACTACCTCGGACGCGACCACGGGGTCGCGCCGGTCGATGCCTACCTGCTGTGCAGCGTGGCCTGCGACCTGAAGATCAGTGAGGTGGTCGACGCCCCGAACTGGATCGTAACGGCGTACTGTCCGCTCTCGATCTTCGGCTAGCCCTCGCCCGGTTACCCTTCGCCACCGAAGATCTCGCCCATGCGCGAAAGGGCCTCCCGGTTGCTCATCCACAGCCAGGCGAAGACGACAATCCCAATCACCATCCAAACCGCCACGATGGGCGCCGTGAAGCGCAGCGATGTCTCGTAGGGC
>JALYLE010000041.1 GCA_030774375.1 Chloroflexota bacterium
CGCACCCCAGCCCTCGTCGGCGACGCGCGCCCGCTCGGCGGCTACCTCGTCGGGTGTGGCATCGGTGAGGTCGCGCATCACCTGCCAGCGGATCGCGGGATCCGCGTCCTGCAGCCAGTCGATAACCATCATGGCCTACCGTCCGCTGTGTGATCACCCAACGACGTACTCGAGTCGCATACCTAGCTTGTAGTGTCCTGGCTGATTGCACACGAAGTAGTAGTGGCCCGATGCGAGTGTGGCGACGATGGTCACGCTGGTGCCAGCCGGGATTGGCGCCGACGCTTCGATGACCTCGACCATTGGTGAACCCTCGTCGACCTGCTGCGAGCTGTTCGTTGGGAGACCGTCGAGTGGCAGCGAGGATTTGTAGATGTCGAATTCATGGATCATCGTGCCCTGATTCGCGACGTGGAATGAGATGGCCCCGGCCGATGACGGCTCAGGCGCCGTGATCGAGAAGTCCTTGAGCGTCACCTCAACAGTTGCTCCGCCAGACCTGCCGAGGGACGCTCTAGAAGAGGCGGTGTTCAGGCGCGGCGACACGCTCGGAGAAGCCGATGGGGCCGAACATGAGGCCGTGAGAAGAACCGCCGAAGCCGTGAGCGCCAAGCGGACAACAGAAGCGCGTGTGCCTGCCATTGAGATCCTCCGACGCGGTTTGCAGGTTCGGACCGATCACGCTCAGCCGCCAGCGTCGAGCGGATTCTACGTCCGCGACCGACCGATCCGTTGCGCGGCCAATAACGGCGGAGTCTATCGGGGCGGCCTGTGGTCCCGGCTAGAAGTCGATGCGCATCACAACCCGGCGGAGGGTCGGGTGACTGACCTCGGTGAAGCCGGCGTGGGCGAAGATGCTGCAGCTGCCGACATGCATCTCATCCCAGGTGATCTCCTTTCCGCGGTCCGTGATCATCGGGTATCCCTCGAGCGCACGCGCTCCGCGACGCCGAGCGTAGTCGACAGCGGCCCGCACGAGCGCGTAGCTGATGCCGCGGCGCCGGAACCCCGCGCGGGTCAAGACGCAGGTGACCGCCCAGACGCTGTCGTCCGTCTTGTCCTCCGCCCGGCCCTCCCAGGGGACGCGGTAGACGCGCACGAGGCCCGGGTAGGCTGTGCGCGGCTCGACCGCGCACCAGCCGACCGGCTCGCCGACCAGGTACGCCACCAGACCGGTCGTCGTCTCCGAGTCCAGGTAACCACAGTTCGTTTGCTCACGGAGCCGGAGGGCGCGTTCCTCGAGGGGGAACTTGGAGAAGGCCTCCTTCGGTCGCAGCTTGTACCGCTGGCACTGGCAGATGGCCGCGGTCCCGCGCATCCCGAACACGGCTTGGAGATCCTCACAGCTCGCCTCGTTGGCAGGGATAATCGTGACCGGGGATGTCGTCGCCGTGTCCGTCATGCGCACACCGTACTGCAGGTCGCATATGTCGCCGCGCCTCGGTCCGACGGCAGCTTCGGCGGTCGCGTCGCACCAGGCGCCGGCGCCGCGGGCCCATACTCGGGCTAGGCGGTCGGCTGCTTCCGTTCAAGCGCCTCCGCCTGCTCCCGGCTGCATGCCCTGAGCGTGCCACGACGGGAGCTATGCCCGGTAGCGGCGTCAGATGCCCAAAGCCGCCGCGCATGACCGTGAGCGTGTTCGCGAGTAGCGCGTAGGCGATCAGGGCCAGCCCCCGGCGATAGCGATGACGCGCAGCACTCGTCGCCGAATCACATCGGACAGTGAAAGGGCCGGGTCGACCTGACCTCGGCCGCGGACAGGCCGACGGCTTCCGACGACCGGACCGGCGCGTAAATGCCGGGAGGGGCGGAGTCTCAGCACCCTTCCCGGCATGCGCGACTCACATCGCGATGGCAATCTCCGCCGCCTGACCGCCCACGGAGCCGGCCGCTGCCGGCGCATCGGCCTCATCGGACACGGCGGTCTGGACCTCCTTGGCGTACTCCTTCTTCCCGCGGCCTGACAGCATCTCGAGCGAGCTGATCACCACCTCGGTCTTCCAATGTCGCAATCCGGCGTCGTCGTCCCACTGGCGGGTCTGCAGACGACCCTCCAGGTCCACCAGCTGCCCCTTGGACAGGAACTGGCCGCAGATCTCGGCCAGCCGGTCCCACGCGATGACGGTGTGGTACTCGGTACGTTCGCCCGCGCCGCTGCCCCGGTACTCGTTCGTGGCGATCACGAAGCTTGCCAACGGCTTTCCGCTTGGCAGCGTGCGGAGCTCCGGGTCGCGCGTCAGCCGACCCACGAGCATCACCTTGTTCATCCGAATCCTCCTCGTGCCCGCTCTCGGGCTGCAGCGCACCGGGCGAGGCGGCCGCTCGGAGGGAGGGTACGTGGCGGGACTTATCGGTCCATTTGGCTGCGCTTACCGGGCGATTGTTAGCGGCGCCGCGATCATGCCGTTCGTCCCAGCTCCTGAAGGCGGGCGATGCGTGCAGGCTTATTGGCCAGCATCCAGGCGTCGGCCGAGATCCCCTCCGCAGCCTTGGCGAAATGTGGCCGTGCCTCGTCCAATCGGCCCAGAGCAAGGAGGCATTCGCCGAGCTCCTCCTCGACGTACGAATCGTCGATTCCTGCCTCGGCATTGAACCGCTTGAGGTCTCGCTGCGCGGCGAGCGCCTCGTCGGTGCGGCCTTGCGCGCGCAGCGTCCGCGCCACGGCCCATCGGGCGATTCCTGTCTCGCGCGGCTTATTGACCTTGACCCGCTCGTCGAGAGCGAGCTCGAACAGCCTGAGCGCTTCATCCAGGTTGCCCGCGTCGAAGTGCGTCCAGGCGGTGTTGTTGTACAGGCTCGCGAGCCATCGCCTTGCCCGAGGATCGGTCGCCGCATTGGCCAACGCGATCGCTCGTTCGCTCAGAGCGAGTTGCTCGTCCGCTGGGGCGACGATGGCGATCATGTGGAGGGCATCCACCGCAAGGTTTTCGAGCTCGGCGTTGGTCGCGCCGTCGAATGCGGCGTCGAATTCCGGCCGTGCCTCGTCCCGATCACCGCGCGTGTTGAGAATTCGGCCCCGTTCGAGGCGCGTGCGGACCTCGACCTCGAGGTCCCCGTCGGCCTTCGGAATTGCGTCGAGGATCGCCATTCCTTCCGCGTACCTGTCCTGGAGGCCGAGGGCGCGCGCCACCTGGGTCATGAGAATGTCCCGCTGGCGATCAATAGCGGCATCGCCGGCAGCAACCCTGAATCGCGACTCGCTCGCTGCAGGATCGTCGAAGTCCCAAAGCTCATCGATCCGCGCTTGCAGCGCGCCGCTCTCGACCCAGGTTGCTTCAGTCGTCATCCCGTCCGGAAGTGTAGGTCGGGTCGCCCTGACCAGCTCGCCAGGCCCACGGCGGTACTCGTGTAGGACTTTGGTGCGGTTGTGGGCAGTTAGAGCGAGGCAGAATCTTTGCCAATGGAGCCAGATGCATTGACCCTCGCGCGACTGCTGAGCCTGGCACTGCTGATTGCCGCAACCATCGAATACGCGGAGATTGCCAAGCGACGCGCTGCCGTCCGACGCTACGCGGCCGAGCGTTCATTCTTCGAGGCGGATGGCCTCAGAGGACTGGTCCGGGTCTTCCTCTCCGACGCCGAATCGCGCGCTCGGACCCGCGACACCAGGCGCTGACAGCGCCCCCGATCGGCCACGAGCCGCGCCGGACCTAGGCTTCGCGCCGCGACCCGGGGCGCCGGCGGGGGTAGAGGTGGTCGATCCCCGCCGTGCGGAGGCTGATCTTGGCGACGGGTGGCGTTTGGCGCTTGTATTCGAAGCGCGCCACGCGTCGCGCTACGGTTTCGACCAGCGACACGTCGAGCCCCGCCGCCACACAGCGGGCGCGGGTCCACCGCCGGTCCACGAGGGCGTACAGGATGCGGTCCAGGGCGTCGTAGGTGGCGCCCAGCTCGCCTTCATCGGTCTGGCCCGGCCAGAGGTCGGCGGAGGGCGGCTTCTTGAGGATCTCGCTGGGGACGCCCAGCTCGGCGGCGACCGCTCGCAGCTGGCTCTTGTAGAGATCGCCGATAGGCGCGAAGGCGCAGGCCATGTCGCCGTGCTGCGTGCTGTACCCGAGCAGCATCTCGGTCTTGTTGCTGGTTCCAGCGACGAGCCCATCGAAGCTCGCCGACCGGTCGTAGAGGACGATCATCCGCTGACGGGCCATCACGTTGCCGCGACGAACGTTGGACTCGGGTACGTCGCTCGAACCCATCCCCTCCAGCAACGGCTCGACCATAGGCGTGATCTCGACCTGCTCCGTCACGCAGCCGAGGGCGGTCACGACGCGCAGCGCATCGGTCTCCGACTCCGGTGACGAGCTGCGGTAGGGCATCCGAACAACCAGCAGGTTCTCGGCGCCTACGGCCCGCGCGCAGAGATAGGCGACCGTCGCCGAATCGACGCCGCCCGACAGGCCGACTACGATCCGCTTGAAGCCGGTCTGCTCCATCTGCCCCCGGATGAAGCCGATGATGACCGGCACCGCGTGTGGCGCGTCGATCTCCGGCAGCGGCGTTGCTTCCCGAGCCGCAGGCGGCGCGGTCACGACTCGCGCTCCGCGACCTCGATTGGCTCAAGCGGCTCCAGGAGGGGAAGGCCCGCGCGTTCGGCGATGATCCGGTCGAGCTCGCGCCGCACGAGCTCAAGCCGCTCGTCGGCCACCAGTGGGAGCTGGTAGCGCTGCATGCGGAGGTCGTCGGTCTGGAGCGTCCCCACCACCAGCGCCTCCTCGTAGAGCGGCGCCTCGACGACCATGGACCCGTCCGCAGCCAGCAGCCGTGACCCGCCCCAGAACGTCAGCCCCTCCTCGTTGCCGACCCGGTTGCAGAAGGCGACCGCCACGGTCCCCAGCAGCGCGTAGGTGTCCTGCATCTTGTGCCAGCCGGCAATCGCCTGGGTCCCCGCCGCGCTGCCCGGTGCGCGAGCCGGGCCGGCGGCGATGTTCACGAGCAGCGAAGCGCCGTCCTGGACCTGGAGCATCGGGAGGGTGGCGTGCCAGAAGTCCTCGCAGACGGACAGACCGATACGGCCTATCGGCTCTCCGACGTCGAGCGCGCGGATCCGATCCCCATGACGCGTGAAGCGACCCTCGTCGAAGAGGCCGTAGGTCGGCAGGTAGACCTTGCGGTGCAGACCTATCAGCTCCCCGTCACGCAGCAGCGCGGCGCTGTTGCAGAATCGGTGGTCGTTCGTCTCTTCCACGAAGCCGATGGCGACGAGCATCCCCGGGACCTCCCGGGAGAGTGCGGCCAGGCGATGATCGCTGGCCGCCATGGCGACCTCAGGGACGAGGTCGGAGAGGAGGTATCCGGTCAGGGCCAGCTCCGGGAAGACGGTGAGCTGGGCGCCCTCTTCCGCCGCCGCGCTGAGACGGTCGCGGGCCAGCTCCAGGTTCGCCTCGACCTCGCCGAGGCGAGGCGCAATCTGAGCCAGCGCGATCCGGACCTCCACGG
>JALYLE010000042.1 GCA_030774375.1 Chloroflexota bacterium
CGAGGGACGCCTTCAGGGCCGCGGTGGCCGCAGGAGGCCCATCGATGCGGACTGCGTAGAGGGAGAGGCGGGGACGCTCCACGTACGCTATGGCGAGGCTGACGAAGCGATGGCCGAGATCGCCGAAGGCGGACCCGAAGTCGCCCGGGGTCAGCGCAAGCCCGGTCATCGCTGGCTTCTGAATGGCGTGGCCTGCCAGGGTGGTGGGAATCAGCTGCTCGAGTGCTGGATCAGGCTCGTTCGTGAACCGCGGCGTCGGCAAAGGGCTGGGGGTTGGCGAGGCCGGAGGGGTTGGGCTGCCGAGCGTGCCAGTCTGGCTGGGAGTTGGCGCCGGGCTGGTGCTCGAGCAGGCCGCAAGGACGCACATCAGGGCGAAAAGCGCGGGCAGCACGGGTGCGTGCAACGGGCCAGGAGAGACGTCACCCGGCGGGCGCGCTGCCGCGAAGGGGAGGATCGGCATGGGAGCCGCGATGATACCAGCCGCCAGACGGTGGCCTAGGCAACGCCCTCTTCGACCGGTTGCCCTTCACCAGCGCGTCGGCGCTCAGCCCGTGTGCGCCGTAGACCAACCACCTGCGCCAAAGCGTCCATCACCTCGGGGCGGTAGAGCGTGCCGGCGGTCAAGTGCAGTTCGGCGAGTGCCGCGGCTCGCCCGTGCCGTCCACCCGGCGCGGTCCCGCTCACCAGCCCGTCGTACGCATTCGCCAGTGCCACGACGTCCGCGCCGCGCGGAATCAGCGCGCGAGCCCGACGTCCGGGGATTGGGTCTTCGGTCAGGGCCCGGTGGCCGCGGATCACCTCGCTCACCCCCCGCAGCGACTGAATCGCCTCGAGCTCTCCGGCGCCGAGTGCCTCGAGCCCATGAAGCCGTGCCGCAAGCTCGATGGTCCGTGTCTCGTCTTCGTCGCAGCCGAGGCGCTCCGCGATCTGGTGCGCCAGTCGCCCGACCCGGTCAGCGTGTCCGCGGGTCCCGCTTCCGGGCGCATCGAGCGAGCGGGCAACCGACAGCAACGTGTCGCGCACGGTCTCTTCCCGCTCGTCGGGGAGTGCGCCTGAGAGGCGTGCCGCGTGCTCGACCAGGTGCTCCACGGCGCCGGGATCGTCCGGATGGCGGAGAGCCGTGCGGGCCAGCTCGTCGAGCGTGCCACGCAGGTCACGCATCTCCTGGGGTACTTCCTCGATGCGCACCACCCGGTTCTCGCCGGACTGCTTGCCGTAGTAGAGCGCAGTGTCGGCGGCCGCGATGAGCGCGTTCTTGGTCGTGGCATCGGCGGGGTGGGTCGCCAGACCAATGGTGATCGTCACGGGCGAGGCGTCGCTCCCCGTAAGTCGGGCAACGGCTCGACGCACGCGCTCGGCGACCGCTGAGGCCTGCGTCGCGTCCGAGCCGTGGAGCACGAGCGCGAACTCATCGCCACCGTAGCGGTAGACCAGATCCTCGGAGCGCGCCGACCCACCAATCGCCCGCCCGACGGCCTGCAGCAGGGCATCGCCTGCGGGGTGCCCGAGACGGTCGTTGTACGACTTGAATCGGTCGAGGTCCATCATCAGCAATGCCAGGGTTCCGGCGTCTCCCTGGGCACCCTGCGCCCGCTGAAGCGCATCGGCCAGGTGGCTCTGGAAGGAGCCGTGATTGCCGAGGCCGGTGAGGGCATCGGTCGCGGCCTGCACGCTCACCTGGTGGTGCCGATCAGCGTTGGTGAGCGCGATCGAGGCCTGGCCGGCGAAGAGCTTGACGAGCTCGAAGTCGTTCTCGCTGAAATACGCCTCTTCCTTGCCGACACGCGAGATGTTCAGCGATCCGATGACCTCATCGTTGCTGATCAGTGGAACGATGCACAGCGCCTCGGGGTCGGGTGGGGTGCCGGGGATCTGCATCGCGCGCGGGTCGTTCAGCGCGTCGTTGGCCATGATCGGTTCGGCGTTGTCGACGGCCCAGCCCATGAGGCCTTGCCCGAAGGGGACGATGTACGCCGCGACCTGCTCGGCGTGCAGCTCGCGGGTCAGCACGGGTGTCAGGACCCGCTTCTCGTGGTCGGCGCGATAGATCGACAGGTTGTCGTAGACGACCACCGAACGGAGGCCATCCGCGATCATCTCGAGCACGTTCTGCTGGTCTAGCGTGGAGAGGAGCCGCTCGTTGATCTCCAGCAGGCGTCGCTGCGACTGCAGCTGACGCGCCAGCTCAGCCGACTGCTGCTCGAGCCGCTCGTAGCTGCGCGCACTGGCGATCGCCTGCGCGGCGTATCCGGCGAAGATCATCATGGTCTGCAGGTCGTCGGTGGTGAACTGGTTGCTCCCGAGCTTCGAGAGGGCGACGACACCGACCGAGCGCCCTTCGTAAAGCATCGGCACCACCAACATCGATTCCTCGATGTCGTCGGTCCCCTCGATGGTGTGCCCGCGTTGGTCGTTGAGGGCGTCGTTGATGAGCTGCGGCTCGCCATGCTCTGCCACCCAGCCCGTGAACGAGCCCTCGCCGATGTCGACCCGCAGCTTGTCGCGGAAGTCACCTTCGCCGAGCAGACGGCGCGTGTAGGCCACCGGCTCGCAGACCCGGCGCTCCCAATCGACGGTGTAGACCCGGATGTCGTGGTAGGCGGCCAGCGTTGAGGCCTCGGCCACGATCGCTTCGGCGATGGCCTGGACATCGGTCAGGCGGTTCAGTCGCGCGGAAAGGTCGTGAATCGAGCGCATCCGCGCCGCCTGGTCGGCTACGGAGCGATAAAGGCGGGCGTTGCTGATCGCAACCGCTGCCTGGTTGGCAAACGACTGCGCGAGCGACACCTCCTCATCTGGCCACTCGTGAGCCCTGATGTGATACAGGCCGAGGACGCCCACCGCGATATCGTTGCTGACGAGGGGAACCAGGCACGCCGTCTTGATCCGCTCCCGCTCGTACACCTCGCGCATCAAGCCGACGGTCGCATCCGAATCCGCGTCCTGCGCGACGAAGGTGCGACGCTCGGCGATGGCTCGGACGCCGAGCGAAGGGCTGGCCAGGGTCATCGCGCGAACGAAGGCCTGGAAGTCCTCGGTGATCCCCCGTGCGGCGGCGAGTTGGAACGGCTGCTCGGGATCGTCACCGATCATCCAAAGGCCAACCTTGTCGGCGTCAAAGAGGCCGCGCGTTCGATCGACGACGTCACCGAGGACCGAGGAGAGGTCGAGTTGTCCGGTGAGCTCCTGGGTGACGGCGCGCAGGGCACGGGACCGGGTCAGCTCGCGTCGCGCTCGGGTGAGGAGTCGGGCGTTGTGCAAGGCCACCGCGAGGGCACTGCCGACCGTCCGCAAGAAGGGGACTTCCGACGCGCCGGGGGCATGATCCTCATCATCGGTGACGATGAGCGCCCCGAGCAGCTCGCTTCCGGCCCGCAGCGCAATGCGCAGTTCGCTTGGATGGACGGCTCGGTCTCCGCGCTCCGAGGTCCCCAGGAATTCGTCCTCGATCTCGCTTCGAGCGAGAAGGCCCGGCGGGGACAGCGAGTACCCGTCGTGCGCCTCGAGGCGGAGGTTCGGACCATCGCCGAGGTAGACGGCCACGCTCCCGTAGCCGAGGTGGATGCGCAGGGCATCGATCACAACACGACAGATCGCCACCTGGCTCGCCCCGACGGCCCCTTGGGCCAGGCGGACAAGGACGGCGAGCTCAGCATCTCGACGAGCGGGGTCCCGGGATGGCTCCCAGCCGGGCGTCTCGCCGAGGAGGCGATCCACGTCGCCGCGGCGGAATCGACGGTCGCCCCGGGCGTTGATTCGGAATGCCGGGAGGCGCCCTGCATCGGTCCAGGTCCGGATCGTATTGGGGTGCACGCCCATGAGCGAGGCAGCCTGCGCCACGCTGATCAGCGCGTCACGACCGTTGCCGCGGCGCCGGGGTTGGCTCGCCAAGTGTCGACTCCGAGAACGTTCGCAACCCGACAGCTTCCGGATGGAGGTTCTGTGAGGTTCCTTGCAGCGGATGCTAGAACTGGGAAGCGCGTTGCTCGATGCCCCGGAAGTACCGATTGCTCCCGTACGTCAAGATCCGGAGCCAAGGAGGATTGCCAGGGCCGCGCCAAAGGCTCCGGCCAATGCGAGGGCGGTCCCCCCGATGAGGCCGATGAGCGCCGCCGCGAGGAGCGTCCGCCGCCGCCCGCCCAGAAGCCGCATCGCATCGTCGAGGGCCAGCGACGACAGGACGTACCCGCCTGCGGGCGGAGCGAGCGATGCACTCCCGTCATCGGCGATCCGCACGTTCGCAAGGACGAGCAGGCTGTCCGCGACGCCGATCGTGCGCGTCACGGCACGTGCCCGGACGGGCGGGCTGTGCCCGATGGCGAGGCGGGCGATGGATGCCGCGTGCGGCTCCCCAAGCTCATCCGCGCCCCCTTCCCAGACGAGCGGGATCGTGACCAATGGCTCAGCCGCCAGGGTAGGGTCAACACTGAGCGAGCCCGCGTGGTCCCACAGGTCGAATGAGCGGGTCAGTCGCAGGCGCTCGATCGTCCGCCAGCCGGAGCCCGACTGCCAGACCGCGACGTCGCGATGCAAGGCAACGAGCGGCTCATCACCTGGTCCATTGATCGGATCCGCGGTGCGCACCCGTCCGCTCACCCTCACCGGGCGCGATGGGGGCGTACCGAGCGTGAGGACCTCGGCAACGGAGAGCTCCCGGGCTCCCGCCAGCCGTCGAGCGAGCCGAAGGTGCGCACCCATCAGGCGCAGGGCAACGAACGCGACGCCGGCGATCAGCGCACCGAGCAGCGTAAGGAGCGCGAACAGCGTCGGGTTGGGCATCGGCCGCGAGAGGATAGCGGTAAGCGGCTGGTAAGCGGTGGCGGCTAGTTTTGTTCGATGCGGGTCGGCCGCATCGGACGTCCACTCGAGGTTGGAGGGAAAGAACGCCACCCGGAACTTCCGTCGCAGGTCACATCCGAGCGCTACCCACGGAGGTTCCCAGTGTCCATCCGCTCTCGATACAACGTGGGCGGCCGCAAACGGCCGCCCTTGACCATCCTGACCATGCTCGCTGTTCTCCTTTCGATCGGCGGCGCCGGTCTCGCAAGCGCGCAGCCACCGCCGCCCGCGGCGGTTGTCCTGACCGCTGATGCCGCGGCCCGCGCGGGCATTGCGATACCTATCGATGTCACCCCGCTCATGGGCGACGCCGTCGTCCAGCTCGGCATAGCCCCTGCGGGAGCCGGCTCGGAGGCGGTTCGGAGGACGGCGCTCCGCGTCCTCTCTGCGGCGCCGGGCGGGTCGGCCGTGGCGATCGCCGACCGTATTGACGACCCCGTGGGCGGCCTCACCATCGCCCAGGCCGACGGTTCTCAGGTGCGCACGGCGTTGCCGGGCGTGGCCGGTGCCGCCTTTGCGCCGGATGGCAGTTGGCTCGCCGCGGTCGATGGACAGGGCCGCGTCTGGCGTGTGGATCCGAAGGGCGGGTCCGCGTCGCGCCTCGCTGATGGACCGTTTGCAGGGGCGCTCGTGTTCGCGCGCGACGGCGCTCTTCTCGTGATCGAGGTCGCCTCGGTGGAGGCCCCGTACGCCAGCCGCCTCGTGCGCATCGATCCGGACGGCCGCCATGTCGCAACCGTCGCCAGCATCGACGAGCCACTCGTGCTTTCAGCGCAGCCGCTCTCCGATGGGAGCCTCGCCGCCGTCGTGCACCCGCGCGGGGGCGGCGTCGCCGTCAGGCGGGTCACGCCGAACGGCAGTTCGCTCATTACCGACCTCGGGAGGTCCACCGCAGACGTTGCCGTAAGCCCGGATGGAGGGTTCGTCGCGTACGCGTTGGCGGACGATGGCGTCTACCTCGTCGACGTGGCGCGACGTGTCACACGCCGCCTGGGCGACGGCGCGATGCCGCGCTTTGCACCGGGCGCCGCAGCACTGCTCGTGCAGTCCGACCGGGGATCGGTCGTCATCGGCTACGACGGACAAACGATCCGGGCCTTTGCCTCGCCCGCGACCGCCTGGTCGACCTGCGTCGGGGGGTGCCAGTCATGATCCGCCGCATTTGTGGAGGCCTTGCGCTGGCGCTGGCCTCGTCGTTCGCCACCGCCACGTCGGCCTTGGCAACGGACGATTATTCGCTCCCGTTCTACGACCCCTCGGTCCAGCTCTCGTACGGGGTCGACCGTGACCCGGCCGAATGTCGCCAGCGTGACTGGACTGACCACCTGTGGACCGACTGCAACCTTCATTACGGTCGCGTCTACGACAACCACACGGGCATGGACTATCCCATGGATCTGCTGAGTCCCATCGCCGCCGCCCGGGGCGGGACCGTCGTCGATCTCTACGAGGGCTACGGAACCGAGCAGTTCGGGACCTACGGCAATTTCGTCCTCCTCTCGCACGCGGACGGCCGGCGGACGCTCTACTACCACCTTGCGCACAACGGCGTCCGCGTGTCGGTGGGCCAGAGCGTATCGGCGGGCCAGTGGATCGCCGACTCCGGGTGCAGCGGGCAGTGCTACGGAGCCCACCTGCATTTCGAGATGCAGAAGCGGCGCACCGATGGCACATGGGGGTTCGTTGATCCGATCTTCGAGCAGCGGTTCACGACGAACCCGGGGCGCGTCCCATTCCTGGCCGCCTACGTCCGGGAGAATGATCCGGGGACCATCGTCATCCAGCTCGGTCAGACCGTGACCCACTGGGTCGAGTTCCGCAACACCGGTGGCCGGACCTGGCGCACCGACATCGCGCTTGGAAGGCTGATCCTGGCGACCTGGGACCCGCCGCTGCACACCAGTCCGTTTCGCGCCGCCGACTGGCCGTCGGGGACGATCGCCACCTGGATGGACCAGACCACAGCAGCGCCGAACGCGATCGCGCGCTTCACTTTCGGGCTGCGCGGGACCCAGGTCGGCAGCTTCGACGAGACCTTGAACCTGCTCTCGAACTCGATCCGCTGGTTCGACCACGATGCGTTAGGAGGTTTTCACCTGCCGATCATCGTCACCAAGATCCCCGAATAGAACGCCACGGGCGGCGGAACGCAACGTCCGCCGCCTCACTCGCGCGGAGGGAGGAACTCAATGCCCCGCCTGCTTCCCATCAGTCAGCTCCTGGTCACGGCCGCCCTCATGGCTGGCTGCTCGACGGTCCCGTCGTCATCAGTGTCGTCGTCACCGTCCGCATCCGCCTCGACCTCGGCGACCGCCGCAGCGAGCACTTCGGATTCGCCCGTCAGCTCACAGCGGCCCTCACCTCCGGCTGGCTTTCCAGTCTTCCCGGGAGCCTCAGAAGCGCCCGTTCCGGCAGACGACAGTGGCGTTGCGGCGCGCTGGTTGACCGGGACCCTGGGCTCCGGCGCGTATGACTTCTACCAGCGCGAGCTGCCGAGGGCCGGCTACCGCATCCTGGGCCTTTTCCCCGGAGGAGGCGGAGCGGTCATTCGCTTCGCAGTAGACGACGTCGAGTGGCAGGTCGAGATCATCCAGGTCAGCGACGGCATGCAGATCAGCCTGGAGACGGATCGACCGTGACCGTGCTGCCCGGCTACCTATCTGAGATCTCCGCAATTTCCGCTATGTGCGCCCGGGCGGCGATGGCGAGCTGAGCGGGAGCGATCGCGAAGACGGCGTCCGGAAGACCGGCGGCCGCCCACACGGTGTCGTGCCGGAGCAAACGCGCGTCCATCACCACCCTGAGTTCCCCGTCGTGGGCGAATGGCGGGATGCCGCCGATGGCGTAACCCGTCGCCGCTCGCGCCTCCTCGCCGGTCGCGCGGTCGACCCTGGCGACCCCGAGCGTCGCGGCCAGACGCTCGGGATCGAGCCGGTCGGCACCCGAGACCAGTGCGATGACCGGTGCTCCATCGGCCATGAAGACGAGCGATTTCACGATCTGGGCCACCTGAGCGCCAACGGCGTTCGCGGCGTCAGTGGCCGATCTGGTTCCGGCAGGGAATCGCAGGACGTCGATTGCGATCCCGTATATGGCTGCCGCCGCGATGATGCGAGCGACCTTGGGGTGATCGTCAGCCACCGCCGCATGATCCCACCGTGCTACGCTCCCGGTCGACAGCTCAAGAGCGGCAGGGGAGCGCGAGAGCGCTGAGAGTGCGGGCGACCGCAGACCCTCGAACCTGATCTGGGTCATGCCAGCGAAGGGAGTCGGTGTCTACGTTCCGCGGCGCATCCCCAATTGTTGAGGGTGCGCCGTCGTCGTTCTCGAGGGGCCGACAAGCGGCGGCTGCACATAAAGGCGGGAGCGGCCAGCAGGAATGGGAGCGTCGTGAAAGCCGTGATCGTGGCTTCGGGTGAACCGGACCCAGCCGATATCCGCCACCTCGATGGCGCGGATCTCGTGATTGCCGCGGACGGCGGTGCCCATTGGCTGGGAGCCGCCGGCGCCTCGCCGAGCTGGCTGATCGGTGACATGGACTCGGTGAGCGTCGAGCTCGTGAGACATCTCGACGCGTCGGGCACGCGGATCGAACGTCATCCGACCACCAAGGACGCGTCCGACCTTGCGCTCGCGGTGGACCGGGCAGTCTCCCTCGGCGCCGACGAGATCGTGATCCTTGGTGCACTCAAGGGAGATCGGCTCGACCACGAGCTGGCCAATGTCCTCCTCCTCGCCGATCCGGCGCTGGGGCATCACCGCGTGCGAATCGAGCGTGGTGGCACCACGGTCCGTTGCGTGGTGGACGGGGGCCGGCTTCAGCTGGGCGGGCGGCCAGGCGACCGCGTGACCCTGCTGCCGGTCGGTGGCCCGGCCGTCCGGGTCAGGACGGAAGGGCTCCGGTACCCGCTCGACGGGGAGACGCTTCTGCTCGGCAGCCCGCGAGGCCTATCCAACGAGGTCATTCGGCCGTCAGCGTGGGTGGAGCTCGATGAGGGCGCCCTTCTCGTCATCGAGGAGCGCAACCGCGAAAAGAGTCAGCAATGAAGGGAGTCATGCCGTGAGCATCAACGAGCGCCGGGATCCAAGGTGGCGCACCGTGGACATCGTGGTGGCGGCGGTCATTGCTGTCGCGTTCGGCGTCGTCTTCTGGGCGTGGGGGCTGGCCTGGAACGCCTGGGCACCATTCTTCGGCGGTCAGGCGAACCCGCCGCTCTACATCATCTCCGGCGTCTGGCTGATGCCCGGGGTCCTTGGCGCGCTCGTGATCCGCAAGCCGGGCGCCGGGTTGTTCACCGAGGTTGTGGCGGCGCTCATCTCCGCCCTCATCGGCTCAACCTGGGGCCTCGACACCGTGGCCTCCGGCATTCTGCAAGGCGCGGGCGCGGAGCTCGTGTTCGCGCTGATCCTGTACCGCTCCTTCGGGCTGCCGGTGGCGATCCTGGCGGCCGCGGGCGCGGCGGCCGGCGAGTGGATCCATGACATGGCGTTCTACTACCAGGGCACCGCGCTGAGCATTCAGCTCACGATCGGCGCCTTCATGCTCGTCAGCGCCGTCGCGATCGCCGGCTTCGGCTCGTGGCTGCTGACCAGGGCGTTGGCCGAGACCGGCGTGTTGGCTCCCTTCCCTTCCGGCCGATCGCAGCGCCCGGTCTGACCGCCGGCCCCACGCTATGGTGGGGCCGATGAGCCCCGTAGGGACCACCGACCTGCCGCGCCCGGCGGCGGTCGAGGCGCGCGGCTGGGGGTGGCGCCACGCCGGCCGGCGCGCGTGGGCGCTGCGTGGGGTCGACCTGCGGATCGAGGCGGGTGAGCACGTGCTCCTGCTCGGCCCCTCTGGCGCCGGAAAGTCGACCCTCCTCCTGGGGCTGGCCGGCCTCCTGGAGCCGAGCGGCGGCGCTGCCGCCCAGGGGACGCTGCTCGTCAACGGCTTCCCTCCTCGCGCCGCCCGGGCGCGGACCGGGATCGTGTTCCAGGATCCGGCGACCCAGCTCGTCATGCCCACGGCCGGCGACGATGTTGCCTTTGGTCTCGAGAACCGCGGGGTGCCGACCGAGGCGATCTGGCCGCGCGTCGCGGCGACGCTCGAGGCGGTGGGCTTTCCGTATCCCGCCAGCCGGCGGATCGATGCCCTCTCCGGCGGGGAACAGCAGCGACTGGCCATCGCCGGCGTGCTGGCCCTTGCCCCCCGCCTCCTGCTCCTCGACGAGCCGACCGCTGTCCTCGATTCAGACGGAGCCGCGCTCGTTCGCCTGCTCCTCGCCGAGCTCCTGACTCGTACCGACACGACCGCGATCGTGGTCGAGCACCGGGTAGAGGAGCTCCTGCCGCTGATTACGCGCGTCGTCGCGCTCGAGCCGGGCGGTGGAGTCCTCGCCGACGGCCCGCCGCTGGAGGTCTTCGCGACCCACGGTGATGCACTCGTGGAGGCGGGCGTCTGGGTCCCTGGTCGGCGGGTTCCGCCCCCACCCGCGCGCGCCCGCCCCCCAGCCGAAACTCTGATCCTCGCGGAGCAGCTCGGCTTCACCTATCCCGGCGCGATGCTTCCCGCCCTGGCACGCGTCGACCTGCAGCTTCGCTCGTCGGAAGCGGTGGGGATCCTGGGGCCTAACGGATCCGGCAAATCAACATTGGCCTGGCTTCTGTCGGGGCTGATCCGCCCAACCATCGGAAACGTGGTGGCGGGCGAGGCCCTCGACCCTGGGCATGGACACGATCCGATCTGGCGATGGTCGGCGCGGACGCTGGCGCGTCGCATCGGCGTCGTCTTCCAGGAGCCGGGCACCCAGTTCCTGGCCGGGACCGTCGCCGACGAGCTCGCGCTCGGGCCGCGGCGTGTGGGGGTGCCGGAGGCGGAGACGCGGCGTCGCGTCACCGAGCTCCTCGAGCGACTCCGCCTGACCCACCTCGCGGAGGCAAATCCCTTCACCCTGTCCGGTGGCGAGCAGCGTCGCCTTTCGGTTGCCACCGCCCTCGCCACCGCCCCCGCGGCGATCGTGCTTGACGAGCCGACCTTCGGCCAGGATCGCAGCACGTGGGCGGAGCTTCTCGCCCTGCTCGCTGGGCTGCGCGACAGCGGCCGTGTGATCTGCTTCGCGACCCACGACCACGAGTTCGCCACCGCGCTCGCCGACCGCATCCTGCGGCTCGGCGCTGTCCGACGCGATCAGGCGGGGGATGCCGCCGCCCCGTGATCCTGCCCACGCCGCTCACCGTCGATGACCGTGCGCCTCTGGCGCGCGCCAATCCGCTCGCCAAGCTGGGCGCGGCCGCGATCGTCATGCTGGCCCTCTTTGCCGCCGTCGACCCGCTCACCCCGGCCCTCGTGCTCGTTGCGGTGGCGGGGATGGTGCCGGCCACCGGCTTGCACGCGTCGCAGATTCTGCTGCGCGCCTGGCCGTTGATCGTCGCCGCGGTCGCCATCGGTGCACTGAATGCGCTGCTGGCTCCGGCAGCCAGTGGCAGCCTGGTGTCATTGGGACCCGTGACAGTCGGGACCGGCAATCTGCGCGACGGCGCCGGCCTTGGGTTGCGCATCCTGGGGATCGCCCTGGCCGGGGTGATTGCATTCGCCTCGATCGAGCCGATCGAGCTCGCTGATGCGCTCGTCCAGCAGCTGCATGCATCGCCGCGGTTCGCCATCGGCGCCCTGGCCGCGGTTCGCCTCCTGCCGATCCTGGCGCATGAATGGTGGATCCTGGGGCTTGCACGACGCGCTCGCGGCGTGGATGCCGGACACTCGCCCTTCGCCTGGGCGCGACTCACCGCCGGGCGACTCTTCGCCCTCCTGGTCGCCGGGATCCGCCGGGCGACGCGCCTATCGCTTGCGATGGATGCGCGCGGCTTCGACGCGGGAGTGACCCGCACCGCTGCGCGCCCGATGCACATGGGACGGCGAGACTGGTTGCTCCTCGGCGGGGCCGCCACTGTGGGGGCGCTCGCCACCGGCGTGAGCGTCCTGGTCGGGAGCTATCGGTTCATCCTTGGCTAGACGGAGGGCACCGGCTCCGGCGTGGCAAACGCGCTCAGCCACGTGGGCGGATGGGCGGGACCGGCATACCTGCGCGGGTCGAACGGCGCGAGCGACAGGGTCCGCGCGTCCCCCGCCGAGATGAGCTCGGCCAGCAGCAGGCCGAGGATCGGCGCGTAGGGGGTCCCGTGGCCCGTCAGGCCGCAGGCCATGTAGCCGCCGGGAAGCGGTGTCCCGTCCTGAGCCGGGATCCGTCCGGCCATGGGGATCTCGAGCGAGGCGAAGTCGAGCAGGCCAGCCCATGCCCGGACGACCCGCGCGTCACGCAGCTGCGGGTGGAACCGGCCCAGCAGGGCAGCGAGGAGGGGCGGCACCGCGGGGCGCACCGTTATGGAGTACGAGCCGATCCCCATTCCATCGTCGGCGATGGCGAATCCACCGACCAGTACCTCGCCACTCGGCTCCTGGCGCCAGTACTCGTTACAGCGGTTGGTCTCAAACGATTGAAACAGGACCCTGGGAAGTGGCTCGGTGACCATGGTGTGCTCGCGGATCGGCATCAGGTTCTCCGCAACCGATGGCACCAGCGCCGGGGTCCAGGCGTTGGCGGCCACCAACACGGCGCCCGCGTCCACCCGGCCGTGTGACGTCGCCACGCCGGCGATCCGCCCGCCTCGAGCGATCAGCTCCTCGACGCGGACGCCCGAGACGACCCGCGCGCCAAGCGGTTTGGCCGCTTGGAGCAGGCCGTAGACGAGCTTGAAGGGGTTCAGCTGTCCGTCGCCTGGTGTCCACTTTGCTGCCCTCACCTGCCGACAGTCGAGCGCGGGTGCGAGCTCTGCCAGCTCGCCGGCATCGATGAGGCCGACTGCCAGCCCCTCCTCGGCCTGCGCATCTGCCGCGGCGCGTCCGTCCTCCTCCTGCTCTTGGTCGGTGAGCAGGTCGAGCGAGCCACAGCGCTCCCAGTCGATACCTCCGGGCAGCTCGTCCTGGAACTCATCGAGGAGCTCCAACGATCGCATCGTGTAATCGAGGATCGAGCGCCCACCCGATTCCTGCACGAGGCGCGTCACGCGTCGGAAGTGATCGCCCAGGCCGGCCAGGGTCAGCCCCGCCAGCCGCCCAGACGCCCCGGAGGCCGGTGCATTCGCCTCGATGAGCAGTGGACGCATCCCCGCTCGCGCCAGCTGGTAGGCCGCGGAGGCACCGACCATCCCGGCGCCCACCACGATCACTTCGGCGCTCGGCGGCAGCTCCGCCTCTGGGTCGGGGCGGAAGGCAACTGGCGATGGCTTCGGTGCGCGACCGACCGCGGTGCCGCGAGTGCTGTGCCGGCCATCCATCGGGGGCCGAGTGTACCCTCGTCGCGTGGGACGGCCTGAGGAAATCACCTTCCGCGCCGGCGACCTCACGCTCGCGGGCGAGCTGCTCCTTCCCGATGCCTCGCCGCCGGATGCGCGGCGGGGCCGCTACCCGTTTGTCGTCCTCCTGCCGTCGTGGCTCCCGCGCGATCGAGACAGCGCCTTCGACGATGGGTCGCACCCAACCTGGTTCGGCTCTCGGCGTGATGCCCCGGCCCGCCCGGGCCTCCTACGGCGCATTGCCGCTGCGCTCGCGGATCGCGGCGTGGCCAGCATCCGCTATGACCCCAGAGGGTGCGGCGCGTCGGAGGGGGCGTGGCCGGCCAGCGAGCTCTTCGCCCGCATCGACGACGCGCGAGATGCGCTCGGGGCGATGCGCGGCCGGCGCGACCTCGACCTGGCGCGCACCGGCATCCTCGGGCACGGCGAGGGTTCGACGATCGCCCTGTCGGTCGCCATCGCCGACCCGGCGGTGAGCGCCCTGACGCTCGTCGGGACGTCGGCGCGTTCGTTCCGGGACGTCCTGCGTCGCGGCGTCGCAGCTCGCCTGGCCAGCAGCTCGGACCATGCGCATCCGCTGGTCGCCGCGCTCGATCGATGGTCGGAGGACCTCATCGAGCGAACCGATCGGCACGAACCAACCTTCCCGCTCAGGCTTCCAGGCGGCGAAGAGGTCCTCCTCAAGCTGTCCGCCTGGAGGCAGGCATTCCAGACGCCACCCTTCGCGCTGGCAACCATGCTCCACCGCTCAGTTGCGTGCGTGCACGGCGCCCTGGACCGATGGAGCCATCCCGACGAGTCTCGACTGCTCGTCGAGGCCCTGCGCCGCGGCGACAACGAACCGAAGCTGCGGATCGTCGAGGGTGCCGGACACGATCTGGCGGAGCTCGCCGATGCCGGCATTGCCGAAATCGCCACCGACCTCGAGTCGCGCCTCGAAGCGCGCAGGCTTCCACCGGTCCTGCTCGCCCTGCAGGACGCGGAATGAGAAGCACCCTAGGATGTCCGTGTGAACCGACCCGCCGAAGGTGATCCAGTACCGGCGTTCTCGATGACTGCCGATGACGGCGACGAGGTGAGCGACAAGTCGCTCGCCGGACATCGCTACGTCCTGTATTTCTATCCCAAGGACGACACGCCCGGGTGCACAGCACAGGCCTGCAGCCTGCGTGACAATTGGGGCCGCGTGACCGATGCTGGCATCGAGGTCTTTGGCGTCTCGCCGGACAGCGTCCGCAGCCACGTCAAGTTTCGACAGAAGTACGACCTGCCATACCGATTGCTCGCCGACGAGGGCCACGCCGTCGCGGACCGCTTCGGCGTCTGGATTGAGAAGTCATTCGCTGGAAAGCACTACATGGGGACCGAGCGCACGAGCTTCCTGGTTAGCGAAGACGGACGCATCGATCGGGTCTTCCCGCGGGTGAAGCCGTTGGAGCACGTCGACCTCCTCCTTGGCGCCCTGGTCTGAGCCGATGCTGTGGACCGCCGTCGCCCTTGTCCTCGTAGCCTGGCTGGTCGGACTGCTGCTGCGGATCGGTCCCGTCGTGAACCTGCTCCTGGTGGCCGCGGCAGTCCTGCTGGTTGCTCAGGCGCTGAACGAGCGCGAGGCAGGCCGCTGAGCACGGGCCACGCGTCGAGCCGACCGGTTTGGCACGCCATCTGCAAGTACTGAGCGCACGCACCCGAGCTGTGAATCGGAAAGGAGTGGCGCGATGCTCTGGACGCTGATCGTCATCCTGCTTGTCCTGTGGTTGCTGGGCCTGATCGGCTCGATCGGTGCCGGCTTCATCCACCTCCTTCTGCTCGTTGCTCTGGTGCTGCTCGTCGTTCAGCTCCTGAGTGGGCGCAGGGTCGCCTGACTAGGGACAATCCTGACCCAGGACAACGGGCCGCTTTCGGGCGGCCCGTCTCGGTGTCCGCGACGGACGAGCTGTCGTGCCGGGACGCTACCCTTGCGGACGGTGGCCAGCATTCGACCGTTCCGCTTCCTGCACACCGGTGACCTGCACCTCGACAGCTCGTTCACGGGCGTCTCGGCTGCGGCTCCGCCGGAAGTTACCCGGGTCCTTCGCGACGCCACCCTCTCCGCCTGGCAACGGGTCGTAGACCTGGCCCTGGCGCAGGGTGTGGACTTCGTAGTCGTCGCTGGCGACGTCTTCGAGCAGGCGAATCGGACGCTCCTGGCGCAGATCCGCTTCCGCGACGGCCTGGCGCAGCTCGGTGATTCAGGCGTCTCGTCGTTCGTCGTCACGGGTAACCACGATCCACTCGCCGGCTGGGAGCCGACAGTCGCTTGGCCGGCCGCTGCCCATCGCTTTGGTGCCGACGAGGTGACCGCCAAGCCCGTCGTTCGCGACGGCGAGGAGATCGCCCGGGTCTACGGGATCAGCTACGCCGTCCGAGACGTGCGCGACAACCTGGCACGGGGCTTTCATCGCGACGCCGATGCTCCGTACGCGATCGGTCTGCTGCACGCGAACGTCGGGAGCCAGCCGGGCCACATGGCCTACGCCCCGTGCTCCCTCGCGGATCTCAGAGCAAGCGGCATCGACTACTGGGCACTCGGTCATGTCCACAAGCCGGCGGTCCTGTCGGCCGCGGATCCGACGGTCGTCTACTGCGGCAATCCGCAAGGTCGCGACCCCGGCGAGATGGAGCCGCGCGGGTGCTACGTCGTGACGGTCGACGCCGCGGGGCGAGCCCATCCCACCTTCCACCCGACCGACGTCGTGCGCTGGCAGCTCCTGGAGGTACCGATCGATGCGCTCTCCGGCGAGGAGTCGCTCGTGGTCGCGGTCGCAGAGGCGGTCGACGTGGCCCGCGGCGCGGCGGGGCGCTCTGTCGTCGCCCGGGTTGCGCTGACCGGCCGTGGCGCGTTGCACGCAAGCCTTCGTCGAACCGGGCTGCTTGCCCAGGTCCGCCAGCTGGCGCAGGAGCGGCTCGCGGGGGGCCGGGACTTCGCCTGGATCGAGGCGCTCCGCAACGAGACAAGGCCCACGCTCGATCCGGCGGGAATCGGCGCGCCTGGCACCTTCGTGGGCGAGCTGATCACAGAAGCAGCGGCCGCGCGTGAAGCGATTGCCGTCGGCCCTGGCGCTGATGAGGCGCGGGAGGGGACTGCGCTCGCCTGGGACGAGGTCCTTGATGAGCTGTACGCCCACCAGCGCGTGCGACGCGTCCTCGATGGGCGCCGGCCGGATTCACGCAGAGTCGGGGAGCTGCTTGCTGATGGCGAGCGGCTCACGATCGACCGCCTGGCGTCAGAGCCATAGCGGATGCGCATCGAGCAGATCGCGATCGATGGATTTGGGACCTGGCACGACACGCGGATCGAGCCGAATCCCGGCCTGACGGTGGTCCAGGGGGCCAACGAGGCGGGCAAGACAACCCTCCTGGCGTTCGTGCGCTCGATCCTCTTCGGGTTCGAGACCGGCCGTCATCCTGCCCTGGCCGGTGGCCGTCGCGGCGGCTGGCTGCTCGTCGTGACGGATGACGGACGGCAGTTCCGCATCGAGCGCTACGGCGAGCGAGGCGGCTCCGGAATCTTGCGCATCGTCGGCCCGGATGGCGTGGACCGGGGCGCGGCCTACCTCGACCGGCTGCTGCATGGCGTCTCGGCCTCGGTCTACAGCAACGTCTTTGCCTTTCGCCTCGATGAGCTCAGTGAGGCGCGGGGCCTCACCCAGGGCGACGTCGCGGCGCGAATCTACGGAGCGGGCCTGGGCACGGGCGCGGCCTCGGCGATCGGCATCGAGAACGAGCTGCGCGAGGAGGCGGGCGCGCTCTTCAAGAGCGGCGGGCAGAATCCCGTGATCAATGCGCTGCTCCGCGACATCGCGCGGGCGGATGAGGAGCTCGAACGGCTCGACCCGCCAGGCGAGTACGCGGGGCTCCGCTCGGAGCTTGCCCAGCGCGAGGCGGAACGAGGCGAGCTCACCCGCAAGCTCGAGGCACTCGCCCTCGAGCAGCGGTCGCTGAACCGCGTGATCAATGCATGGGACCCCTGGGTTCAGCTTCGACACGTCGAGGAGCAGCTCGCCGTCGAGCCAGAGGTGGGGCAGGTCCCCATTGACGCCCTCGAGCGTCTCTCGAGACTCGATGAGGCAATCCGATCCGCACGCGGGGCGGTCGAGGCCACGGAGCGACGGCAGGCTCGCCTCGATGACCAGCGTGCGGCGCTGAGCGAGGACGCGGCGCTCATCGACCGCCAAGAGGAGGTGCGCGAGCTGGCGCGCGCCGCCGGGGAGCAGCGCGCCCAGGCCAGGTCACTCGCCGGTGCACGCCAGGCCGCCAGCCTCGCAACGCAGCGCGGCAATG
This sequence comes from Chloroflexota bacterium, assembly GCA_030774375.1. Next base: position 17,491 of record JALYLE010000042.1, read on the forward strand.
AGGCGATCGCGCGCCTCGGCGCCGGCTGGGACGAGGGTCGACTGGCCGGGCTCGACATCTCGGTCGCCGCCCGTTCCGAGGCGACGGGCCGTTTCCGCGATCTGCTCGACAGCGCAGCCCGAGCGGCCGAGCGCGCCGAGCTGGATCGTGTGATGGCAGAGGACGTCCTGGCGGCCGCAACCGCCGAGCACACCGACGCGCAGGGCCGCCTGAAGGACCTCGCGTCCGGCGGCGGGGCGGGTGGCCGCGTGGCGGAAGGCGAGGGTGCGCCCACGTCCTGGTTGGCTCCGGGAGCGGTGCGGCTGGCGGCAGGAGGGGTTGCGCTCGCCGCCATCCTTGGCGCCCTCCTCTCGCTGCTGGGAACGCCGCTGCCCGCCAACCTGCTCGCGATTGGCCTGCTGCTCGTCGCCACAAGCCTGATCAGCTGGTTGCTTCCTCGAGCCACCATCGCGCCCGCGGGACGGCCGCGGCTCGAGGCGGCGGATGAAAGGCTGCGCACGGCCGACGCGCGACGCACCGCAGCCGAGCGCGAGCTCGAGGGCCGGTCGGCGACCGCAGAGAGGGCGCGGGTTGAGGTCGACGACGCGCGCGCCGCCTGGGATGCCTGGCTGACGAGTCATGGCCTGCCGGCCGGGATGGACCGCGAGACTACTGTTGCAGTGCTCGACGCGGCAGCCCGCGCGGTCGACGAGGTTGGGAGGCGCGCCGAGGCCCGAGATACCGTCGCTCGCCTCGAAGCCGAGCGAAATGCAGTCGCTGCAGCGGGGTCGACCCTCCTCGCCTCGCTTGAGCGGCCGGCCATGGCCAAGGACGACGTTCTCGCCGCAATGGAACGCCTGGGATTCGAGCTGGCGGCCGCACTGGAAGCCCGACGAACGGCCGAACGACTGGAGCGCGAGCGCGAAGACATCGCGGACGACGCCGACGCCGCGGGCGTGCGGCTTGAGGTGGCCACGCGCGAGCGCGCCGAGCTGCTCGCCACCTGCGGCGCTCAAGACGCCGACGACCTGCGCCAGCGCGCCGAGCACGCGGCCCGCCGCGCCCAACTCAGGGAGCAGGAGGCGTCAGCGCGGCAGGCCCTTGCCCGCCTCTCGGGGCCCGGCGACGCCCTCCGCCAGCTGCTCGACGAGGTGGCGGCTGTGGAGCAGATCGGCGAGCGACGGGATCGGCTGAACCTGCTGCTCGCGGAAATCGACCGCGTCGCGCACGAGCGGGACGACTGTCACGAGCAGATCGGCGCGCTCCGTCATCAGCTCGACGATCTGGCAACGAGCCAGGAGGCGACAACGCTCCGCCAGCGGCGCGCGGACCTTGTCGCGCAGCTTGAGGCGCACGCCGAGCGCTGGAGCGTCCTCTCCCTGGGGGTCGCCCTGCTGGCCCGAACCCGCGAGCGCTTCGAGCGCGAGCATCGCCCAGGCGTCATTCGGACCGCCGAGGGCTACCTGGCCGACTGGACCGGCGGTCGCTATCGGCAGATCGTGGCCCCGTTGGGCGGCAGCATCGAGGGCCTCGAGCGCTCCGACGGCACGAGGGTGCCTCTCGTGGGCCTCTCGCGCGGGACGCAGGAGCAGCTCTACCTGGCGTTGCGCTTCGGCCTCATCGAGCACTTCGCCGACGAGGCGGAGCCGCTGCCGATCCTGATGGACGAGATCCTGGTGAACTTCGACGAGGATCGGGCGGCGCGCGCCGCCCGAACCATCGAGGATCTGGCACGCCGCCATCAGATCCTCTATTTCACGTACCGCGAGGCGACGCCGCTGCGGCCGGGAAGGGTCATCCGCCTGGCAGCCCCCGTGCTGGCCGCGGCGAGCTGACTGCTAGGATTTGCCGGCCGTCGACGCGCCTTCGCTGATCGCGGCTGCGCGACGCCTCCGACACCGACCACCAACAGGCCAGACCGATGCCGAATGACCGGCTTCCGACACCAGAACGCGTCCTCGTCGTCGCGGCCCACCCCGATGACATCGAGTTCGGCGCCGCGGGCACTGTCGCGCGCTGGATCGGGGAGGGGGCGCGGGCTCGCTACGTCCTGGTCACCCGTGGCGACAAGGGAAGTGACGACCCGACGGCGGATCCCGCCGAGCTCGCCACCCGCCGCGAGGCCGAGCAGCGCGCGGCAGCATCGGAGCTCGGCGTCGAGGGCGTGGACTTCCTCGGCGAACCGGATGGGCAGGTCGAGCCAAGCCTCCGCCTCCGCGAGCGGATCACCTACGCGATCCGCCAGTTCCAGCCCGAGGTGGTAATGACCCACGACCCGACGGTCGTCTTCGTGAACAACGAGTGGGTCAATCACCCCGACCATCGCGCTGTAGGGATCGTGACCGTGGACGCCGTCTTTCCCACTGCCCGAGATCCACTCAACTTCCCCGAGCATCTCGCGGCCGGTCTCGCACCGTGGAAGGTTGCCGAGCTCTACCTTTGGAGTACGAACGAGGCGAACCAGCTCGTCGACATCGGCGCTGCGCTCGATCGTAAGGTTGCTGCCCTGAAGCATCATGCCAGCCAGTTCCGGGACTTCGAGGAGACCGAGCGCTGGCTGCGGCGGGGCGCGGAGGAGCTGGGCGAACGTGCGGGCTACCCAGCCGCGGAGGGCTTCCGCCGCGTGATGCTCGCCCGATGACCCTCGCGCGGGGGACGAGCGGGCGCCGTCTGGCGCCGCGGCTCGTAGTAAGCCTCGCCACGGCCGCGCTGGTGGCCGCGTGCAGCACCGCGCCCAATCCAACGCCGTATCCAACGCCCGCCCCGACCCCTACCATGGCCCAGGCGGTCGACGTTGCGCGCGCATACCTTGCGGCCTGGATCTCGGGTCAGTACGAGCGCATGTACGCGTTGCTGGCCCCCGCGGACCGGGCGCGATACCCGCTCGCCAGCTTCGTCGCATCCCATCGGCAGCTCAAGGACCTCACGCGAGCCACGGCGCTGGTCGCCAACCTGGGCCCCGCGCGACGGATCGCGCTGCCCCCCGAGCCGCGCCAGCCCGACGAGCCTTCGCCATCGGCTGCCGGTTCGTCGGCACCATCGGGCCCCGCTCCGCCATCGGCTTCGCCAACGGCATCGGCTTCGCAAGCCGCATCGGCTTCGCAAGCCCCATCGGCGCAGGCCTCGCTCAGCCCCGGACCCGTCCTGCCGGGCCCGGTTCCCGCCCTGGCGTTCGAGACCAGGCTGCAATTCACGACCGATCTCTTCGGACCGGTCACGCTCAATCGCGACCTCGACCTCGTGGCCGCGTCCCGGAGCTGGCAGGTGCGCTGGAGCCCCGCGCTCCTCTACCCCGAGCTTGGGGCCGACGGCGTCCTGCAGCTGACGCGGACGACCTCGGCACGTGGCCGAATCACGGCCGCTGATGGGACGATCTTCGCGCTGACGCGCTCCGACGGGATGCGGGTCTACCCCCAGGAGACGCTCGCCGGTCAGACGATCGGCTACGTCAGCCGGGCGACGGCTGCCGATCTCGCCACGCTCGGCGCAAAGGGCTACCGACAGGGCGACTGGGTCGGGCGCAGTGGACTCGAGCGGGGGGCGGAGGCCCTCTTGCGCGGCAGCCCCGGGTTCGTGCTGTCGGCCGTCCGCCCCGGGCAGGCCCCCCAGAACGTTCTCGAGAAACCGATGGTGCCCGGCGCCAACGTCACGATCACGATTCGCCCTCCGCTGCAGCGGGCTGCCGAAGCGGCGATGCGCCGCTACCCGCGCGTGGCGTCCGCCGCCGTCGATCCCAGGAGCGGCGACGTCTGGGTCCTGGCCAGCCTCCCGGTGTTCGACCCGAACGCCATGACGCTGGGTACCACCCTGCGCGGCGTGCCGCTTGCCCGTCCCTCGAGCGAGCAGATCATCAACAAGGCCGTCCTGGGGGCGTACCCGGCCGGATCCGACTTCAAGCCGTTCACCCTTGGCGCCGCCCTGCAGACCCGCACCGTCACGACCGCCACGCGGATGCTGTGTCCCGGGACCTGGGTCTACGGCGGGTTCACGTTCCGCAACTTCATGGCTCATTCCATGCCCGGATTCCACTCCTGGCCCGAGACGATGGCCTTCAGCTGCAACACCACGTACATGCCGCTCTCGATCCGCGTGTATGGCATAAGCCATACGGCCTTGACCGATACGCTCGCCAACTTCGGCTTTGGCCAGCCGACGGGCATCCGCTTCCTGGCCGAGAACCCCGGCGTCCTCCCCGACGCCGCGTACTTCGAGCGCACGCCGCGCTATGGGACGCACTACGCGCCGTTCAACGGGTTCGACCAGATCCAGCTCGCGATCGGGCAGGGGAGCTACCTGGGGACGCCGCTCCAGCTGACGATGGCCTACGCCGCCTGGGGCAATCGCGGGACGCTCTGGGAGCCGCGCATCGTTCTCAAGGCCACGCTCCCAGATGGAACGCCGGTCTACACCAGCCAGCCGGTGATGCACGCCAAGATCCACCTCGACAGAGCGGTGATGGACTACGTGGTCACCACCATGCGTGCGGTGGTCACGTATTCATACGGGACCGCCCACCGCGCTTTTCTGGGCTTCCCAATCGCGGTCGCCGGCAAGAGCGGGACCGCAGAGACGGGCGGTCCGGATCCGGATGCCTGGTTCCCTGCCTTCGCTCCGATGACCAGCCCGACCATCGCGGTGGCGACCGTGGTGGTGACCGTTCCACTGGGGACCGGCGGCGACTTCGCGGCGCCCATCGTGCGCCAGATCATTGCGGCACACTTCCTGCGCTGACCCTGTGCCGCGGCGACCGTCTGCCAACGGCGGGGGAGCTGCTTTGACACCGCGAGCGTGCGAACGGTAGGATCGGCCCGCCGCACCCTCACGACTCTTTCACCGTCCTGAGCACCTGAGCGTACGACGCCTGTGATCTCTGAGAACGCCATTCCACTGAGGTTCCAGACGGCCGAAGTTGGCGTCGACTGGCTTCAGTGCAACATCGAGTGCCAAGAAGGCTGCCCGGTAAACACGAATTGCCGCGGCTACCTGATGCTTGCCGCTGAGGGGCGCTTCGAAGAGGGGTACATCCTGGCCCGCGATCCGAACCCGGTCGCCGCAATCTGCGGCTACGTGTGCAGCGCCCCCTGCGAGAAGGCGTGCCGGCGGGCTGACATCGACAAGCCGCTGGCGATCCGCGCCATGAAGCGCTTCCTGGTCGACTGGCATTACAGCAACAACATGCCCGACAGCGTGGTCGTCGCCCCCGAAACCGGCAAGAGCGTGGCCGTCATCGGCGCCGGACCCGCCGGGCTCTCGGTGGCCAAGGAGCTCGCGAGCTACGGGCACGAGGTCCACATCTACGAGGCGCTCCCGTCGGGCGGGGGTACCTGCCTGATCGGCGTACCGGCCTTTCGCCTTCCGCGGGACGTCATTGAGCTCGACGTGGCGTGGGTCGCAAAGCACGGCGTCGAGTTCCATTACAACGTCGAGATTGGCCGCGACGTGACCCTCGATCAGCTTCGCGACCGCCATGACGCGGTCGTGGTGGCGACTGGCTGCATGTACCCGGTGGCGATGAACGTCCCCGGCGAGGAGCTCGACGGGGTCATCTACGGGGTCGACTTCCTGAAGCGCGCCAACCTCGGCGAAGAACAGTGGGTCGGCGATCACGTCGTGGTGGTGGGTGGCGGCTACACCGCCATGGACTCGTCGCGGACCGCGATCCGGCTGGGCGCCAAGACTTCCACGATCTGCTATCGCCGCGGACCCGAAGAGATGGTCGTCGACGAAGAGGAGCAGCACGAGACGCGCTTCGAGGGTGTGAAGTTCGAGTTCTTCGCGGCGCCGGTCGAGGTGCGTGCCGATGAGCGCGGGAAGGTCACCGGAATGGTCTTCCAGCGCGTCCGTCTCGGTGAGCCTGACGCCAGCGGCAGACGATCGCCGGAGCCGATTCCGGGGAGCGAGTTCACGATCCCCTGCGACATGGTGATCCCCTGCACCAGCCAGGCAGCCGATAACAACGTCCTGGGCGAGTTCGGCTCGAAGCTCAATCGCCACCTGGGCGTCACCGATACACGAAGCGTGGTCGAGGGCGGCTCCGTCACGTCGTGGCGCACCGCGCCACTCAACGGCACGACCCCGACACGGCCGGACGGCAAGTCGTACAACGCGCTCCGCTTCGACTTCAACCGCGGGTATGTCGTCACCAATGCGGACTCATTCGCGACGAATGTTGACGGTGTCTTCGCCTGCGGCGACTTCGTCACCGGTCCCG
>JALYLE010000043.1 GCA_030774375.1 Chloroflexota bacterium
AGTGACTCAAAGTAGCGCGCCGCGGCCAGATGCCTCGCCCTTCGGTCTCGCTTCGCGAGCGATTGGTAGGCGACCTCGCGGACGACGCCCTGGATGAACCTGTGCTGGCCCCGCTCGGGCGAGCGCGGATCAGCGTCGAGGCCCAGCAGCTCGTGCTTGACGAGGCGAGCAAGACGCTCGGCGAGCGCGTCGGGTTCGAGGTCGGTCACCCCCCGAAGGGCATCCGACGTGAAGCTCAGGCCAAGCACGGAGGCATCGGTAATAACGGTTCGGTCTCCCGGATCGAGGGCATCGAGACGAGCCGCGATCAGGGCTTGCAATGTCTCGGGCACGGCGAGCTCCGGGAGATCCGCGACGAGCGCGTAGCGCGCTCCGTCGGCCCGGAGGACTCCGCGGTCGATGAGCATGCGCAGGGTCTCTACCGCATACAGGGGAACGCCCTCGGCTCGGTCGATGATGGCGCCCAGAGCATGGTCGGGCAGGCCTGTGACGATCCCGTCCAGCAAGGTCCGCATCTCGGCATCGGTCAGGGGGTCCAGATGGACCGAGCTCGAGCTGCGCACCGCCGTTCCCCATCCCGGGCGTCGCTCGAACAGCTCCGGTCGGGCCTCAGCCAGGACGAATATCGGCGAGCTCCGTGCCCAGGTCAGGAGATGCTCGATGAAGTCCAGGAGGCCCTGGTCGGCCCACTGCAGGTCCCAGAACATCAGGAGCACCGTGGCCTGTTCCGCCATGCGCTCGAAGAACGTGCGCCACGCTGCGAAGAGCTCCTCGCGACTCTCGCTCGGAAGCTCGTCGAGCCCCAACAGCCCGGTGAGCCTGGGCTCGATCCAGCGCCGCTCAGCGGGGTCGGAGACGAACGTATCGAGCGACTCGGCGAGCTTGGCCCGGGCACTCTCGGGCTCCTCGGACTCGGCGATCCCCGCCCTGCCCCGCACCATCTCGGCGAGGGCCCAATAGCTGATTCCCTCGCCGTATGCCGGGGAGCGGCCCTCGTGCAAGAGGATCAGCTCGACGACGCCATCGAGGTACTTCTCCAGCTCCCATCCCACCCGGCTCTTACCGATGCCGGCCTGGCCTACGATCGTCGCCAGTCGCGGCTTGCCCTCGCGGGCCGTGGCATGGAACTGGTCCTTGAGGAGGCGAAGCTCCTCGTCGCGTCCCACGAAGGGGGGCTCCAGGACCGCCGCGCGCCCCTGGCCGCCGCGCCGCGCAACGACGGCGGTCGCTCGCCACGTCCTTACCGGCGCCTCCTTTCCTTTGAGCTCGTGCTCGCCGGCCGCCTCGAAAGCAATGGCGTCCGATGCCGCGCGGTACGTCGCCTCCCCGACCAACACGGTCCCCGGAAGCGCCGCGGACTGCAGGCGCGACGCGGTGTTCACCAGGTCGCCCGCCACCATGCCCTGCCCGGTTGCGCCGATGGTCACGGCAGCCTCGCCAGTCAGCACCCCCCCTCGAGCCTGAAGCTGCAGCCCGCCGGCCTCCATCTGGCCCACGGCCTCGACGAGCTGGAGCGCCGTCCGGACAGCGCGCTCGGCGTCGTCCTCATGCGCGGTAGGCGTCCCCCACACCGCCATCACCGCGTCGCCGATGAACTTCTCGATCACCCCGCCGTGGCGCTCGACGATCTCCCGCGCCGTTTCGAAGTACGTGCTGAGGAGCTCGCGGGTGTCTTCTGCATCACGTTGTTCCGACGCGGTCGTGAATCCAACGAGATCGACGAATAGCACGGAGACGAGCCTCCGCTCGGCGACCGGAGCTTCGCGCGTCCGAGCCTGGCCCTCTTCTGCGGCGGCTGCGGCGGGCGCCTCGATCCCTTGGCCACCTTGGGAACCCTGCGTGCCCGGGTCGAGCGCGTTACCGCATTCGCCGCAGAACTTGGCCGAAGGGGCGTTGACCGTGCCGCACACCGGGCAGGCCGAGGCCAGCCGATGCCCGCATTCCACGCAGAACTTGCGCCCGGCCTCGTTCTCGGTTCCGCAGTTGGAGCAGATCAATGTGGCGGGCACGGTACCGCGCCTCAGCTCCGCGCGTCCACACGGGTGCTCGCTCACGACTCCGGAGCGTTCGGCCCGGCCGGGGTTTGCCACTCAGGTAACTAACGGAGAGGTGGGGCCCGTGGCGGGCGTCCAGGTGGCCTGAATTTGTCTACCTGGGCAATGCCCGACCAGAAACGTGCTCGGTTGGCCGATCTTGGACAGCCTCATTCGCCGCTAGTTACCCCTGCCGCAAGCGCGGATCGCCAGACGGCTCGCCCTCCCCAAGCCCAACTCCCGGCTGAGACACAAGTACCACGTCGAGACCACAACGTCATGGCCTACGGAGCGTGTTTAGAGAGTAGGGTGGATCGACATCCCAGAGCGCATCTCCAAAGGAGACATGTCGATGCTCATCATCAAGTCATTGGGCAAGCGATTTCAAGTGACTGCCGGAATCGCGGCCGCCATGCTGCTTGCTGCTGCTGTTGCATCGCCGGCGACAGCGCACCGGGTGGTTGGCGCGCGCGATGCGTCCTGGTCTGAGCATGCGCGCCTGGCTTCCATTCATCAGAGTCAGAGCGAGCCAGTCGAGCAGGCCGACGCCGACGAGACCGAGCCTGCTGACCAGACCGACGAGACAGAGCCCGCTGACCAGACCGACGAGACAGAGCCTGCCGACCAGGCCGACGAGAACGAGCAGGGTGACGAGAACGACCAGGGTGACCAGGCCGACGAAGACGACCAGGGCGAGCAGGCCGACGAGAATGAGCCCGCAGACCAGGCCGACGAGAACGACCAGGCTGACCAGGCCGACGAGGGAGGCTCAGACGGCGGTAGCTCCTCGGATGACTAATCGCCGGGTCTGACCGAATCCTTCTCTGACATCGACCGTCGCAGGCACGGAGATTGCCGCCAACAGGGCGTCCGCTTGCGCGTTTGCCACTCGGGTAACTAACGGAGAGGCAAGCCCCGCGACGGGCGTCGAGATGGCCTGAAATTGTCTGCCCGGGTAAGGCCCGGCCAGCGACACGCCTGATTGGACCCTTTTCGACGGTCTCGGCCGCCTTTAGTTACCTGCGTCGCAAACCGCGCTTCGCGGTCCCGGATGCGCGAGGGCCCGCGACCCCTGGGACCTTTCAGCGGACGCGCGCCAGCGTCAGCCCGTCTGCAACGGGCAGCATCGCCACGTCGACCCGCTCGTCCACCGCCAGCTTGGCATTGAGAGCGCGGATCGCCACCGTGTCCGGGTCGTCGACCGACGGATCCGCCACGCGCCCGCTCCACAGCACGTTGTCGATCGTGATCAGGCCGCCACGGCGAACGAGGCGCAGGCACGCCTCCAGGTACGCGTCGTAGTTGAGCTTGTCGGCGTCGATGAACGCAAGGTCGAAGGTGCCGCCACCGCCCTCCGCAAGGAGTGTCTCGAGGGTCTCGGTGGCCGGCCCCAGCCGCAGCTCGATCCGGTCATCGACGCCAGCCGAGGCCCAGGTGCGGCGGGCGATATCGGTCCATTCGCGGCTCAGGTCGCAGCAGACCATCCGCCCCTCGGGTGGCAGGGCCAGCGCCATGGCGGTCGACGAGTAGCCCGTGAACGTGCCGATCTCCAGGCAGCGGGTGGCGCCCGTGAGCCGCACAAGCATCGCCAGGAGCGCACCCTCCTCCGGCGCGATCTGCATCCCGGCCTGGGGCAACGAGGCCGTCTCCGCGCGAAGCTGGACAAGCACCTTCGGCTCGCGGACGCCGACCTGCACCAGATAGGCGTGAAGCTCCTCCGAGAGACCGATGCTGCGGTTGCTCATCCCTCGCCCCCGAAGACCGTGTCCTCTTGGAGACCAGCCGGGATCTTGTGGTCGCGCCAGCGGGTCAGCACGAAGTACTCGGTCGAGATGAGGCGTTCCAGCAGGTCGTCCGGCAGCTCCAGCATCCAGCCGAAGTCCTGCCGCTGGGTGCGATGGCAGTCGATTGCCTCGCGCTTCTGCGCAGCGAATGCGGAGACGTCCACGCGGGTGGTCACGTCAGCATCGGGCGTGCCCCACGCACCCGGCTCCTCGCCCTCCGAGAGGGCCTCGGCCACCTGTCGCAGGACCTCGACGTTCGTGGCGTTGAGATCAGTCAGGCCCCGCTCGGCCGCCGCAGCACTCGCCTTGGCGATCGTGTCGCCAAAGTCCCACGGCAGCTCGAGGCCGCGTTGGTGCACCTCCATCATCAGGCCCAGCATCACCTCGCGGTTGAATGCCGTCTCGTAGAAGCGCTCAACCCGATGGGGTACCCCCGCCTCGTCGAAGCGCGCCGGATCCGCGGCGGCGTCCCAGGCCGCCATCGCGATGCGATGCGCGTTGATGTGGTCGGGGTGACCGTAGTTCCCGTTGCTGTCGTAGCTCACCATCGCCACTGGGCGTGCCTCGCGCACGATCTCGACCAGCTTCCCGGTTGCCTCGTCCAGGTCAGCCCGCCAGAAGGCGTCCGCACGCTCGTTGGATGGAGTCCCCATCATCCCCGAGTCCCGATAGCCGAGCAGATGCAGTCGGATCTTCCCGCCCCCCAGGGCACGCACCGCACATTCCAGCTCGGCGCGCCGAATCTCCCGCAGCCGTGGCTTCGCCTCGTCCGGGTCCAGGTCCGGATCATGGATCTCACCCTCCTCGCCGCCCGTGCAGGTGACGAGGTCGACGCGCCGCCCCTCCGCGATGGAGCGAGCGATCAACCCGCCGGTCGAAAAGCACTCGTCATCGGGATGGGCATGGACCAGCAGCAGGCCGCCGGTATCGGCGTCGCGGGAGGTCATCTGGCCGGTGAGCCCGGGGCTCCGGTCGAGCCCTTCGAATCAACCTCACGGTGCTCAGGGCACTCACAAAGCTCACGTAGGCGCACGTACGTGAAGAGCCCGGTGTCGTGTCCATCGGCCCATATGGGAGCCAGTGCGTATCGGCCGATCCATTTCACGCGCTCCATTGTCGTCTGAGCAGGGGTGAAGACCATGTCCAGGGTGACGATGCCCGGCCGGTTTCCCTCGCCGGCGCAGAGCGCGCAGGGGCATGCTCGTCGCAGGCTGGGCCAGCTCCACTCGCCAAGGTGACCGTCATCCCAACGGATGCGCATCACGCGGGCCGTCTCGTCCAGCTCCACCCCAATGGGGTTCACGATCACGGGCGCCATGTTTCACGCGCCCCCAGGAACTCCGCGCCGTAGGTCGCGCCGTTGATCGAGAGCTGGCGCGGCGTCTTCTTGTCAACAAGGTCCCATAGGTAGATGTCCTGGTGCACGCCCCCAGTCGAGGTTGGGCGGGCCACCGTGAAGACGACCTGGCTTCCAGAGACGGACCAGCGCAAATGGCTGACCACCCCCGACACGAAGACGCTCGAGGTCGGTGCGCCGGTCTGGCCCACGACCGAGAGGGTCGACTGCTCGCCGCTCTGGGTGACCGCGATACGCCTGGTCCCGTCCGGCGACCATAGCTCCGGGGCCCGCGAGACAGCAACGTCGTCACCGCTCACCGGGTCGATCCGCCATTGCCCGGCACCGTTGACCCACAGGACCAGGTTCCCGTCGGTCGTGGCGTAGATCCGGTACTCGCCGCCGTCGTCGAAGGCGCTGGCAGCGCGGACCCCGCTCTTCTCAGCGACCACCGGATGCTTGTAGGTGACCATGGAGAGCTGTGTCGCCTTGCCAGTGGCAAAGGCGATGGTGAAGAGTGTCGCGTTGTCATTGACCCCGGACCGGGTGATCTTCACAGCGTAAACCGTCGTGGCATCGTCCCCAAAGGTGGCCGTCGCCACCCCCTCTGCGATCGTCCTGAGGGGCTTGCCGGACACGACGGCCATGAGCTTCCCGCCCACCAGCGCCGTCTCGACAGTTCCGTCCGGTGCGACGGCGTAGTGGGCCACGTCATCGATCGATTTGGCGATCACCGTGGGGTTGACGCTCTTGGCGAAGTCGCGGCGGTAGAGCTGACTCAGCGCGAAGGCGGATGGACGCGAGACGTAGAGCATCTCCATCGCACCGTACGTGGGGCCCGGCGTGGCGGTTGGTGACGCGGCAGCCGACGATGAGACCGATGGAGTCGCCGCCACCGTCGGCGTCGGCACGGCGCTTGCCACGGCCACGGAGCTGGGGCTGGCGGATGGGGCCGGTCCGAAGCCGCCATTGGCATCGGTGAAGATCAGGACCATCAGGACAATCACGATTCCGGAGAGGGCGAGGATCAGACCGATCAGCCACGGCACGGCCTGCTCCGCTGTGGTGGGGCGACGTCGATCACCGTAGACCTTTGGGTCCCAATCTGTCGTCACCTCGCCGGCATCAAGCCCCGACGCGGCAACGGCGCCCGGCGCAACTGCCTCCGCGGTGGGGCGCGACGCTTGCTCGGATGACGGCGCCTTATCGAGGTCGCGTTGCGGCCACGAACGGTGGTCCGAGCCCCGATCGGGCTCGCCCTGAGGGTCCCGCCTGTCGCCGCCGTCGCCCGGTTCGAGGGCGTCGTGCGGGTCGCGAGGATCGCGCACGTCGCTCATGGGGCGAACCCGCTGGCTGAGCGGCTCACCGCCCGATGATACGTCCGGCGTACGTGCGAGGACGGCCGGCCTCACCGGGGCACCGGGGCCCACAGCGGCCCGAGTAAGATGAACGCCCCCGGCACGAGCCAGGGGTCATCACGGGTGAGCGGCCGGTGGAAGGCGCAATGCGATCGATCATGTGGGACCCTCGACGGTGCTCGCAAGGCTACCAGAGGTGCGCGGCATGAGCGTCCGGGTGGCCGCCTGCCAGATCGACCCCAAGATCGGCGAGGTTGAGCAGAACCTCGAGCGGATCGAGCGCGCCCTGGTCGAGGCCGGCGGGATGGGCGCGGCCCTTGCGGTGCTGCCTGAGGCCGCCGTCACCGGCTACGCCTTCGACTCCATCGACGATGCCCTGGTCGTGGCGCGGCACGCGAACGCCGTCGCCCCGGATCGCCTCGCGGAGCTCGCGCAGCAACATGCCATGACCGTCATCTGCGGCTCGCTCGAGGCGATCGGCGACGCGGTGCGCAACGTGGCGCACGTGATGGCGCCGGACGGCCGGCGATTCAAGTATTGCAAGACGCACCTCCCCTTCCTCGGAGTGGACCGATTCGCGACGCCCGGCGAGGACGCACCCAGCGTGTACGAGATCGATGGGCTACGAGTGGGCGTGCTGATCTGCTACGACCTGCGGTTCCCGGAGGCGGCTCGGGTCTGCGGACTGGACGGAGCGGACCTCATCGCGTTGCCAACCAACTGGCCGGTTGGCGTGGAGTTCCACCCTGACCTCTTCGCTCCGGCGCGAGCCGCCGAGAATCACTGCTACCTCGTCGCCGCCGATCGCGTCGGGACCGAGGGCGGGACCACATTCATCGGCCGCTCCTTGCTGGTCGACTACGACGGCGGCCGAATGGCCACCGCCGGCGACACGGCGGAGGAGACGATCATCGGCGAGATCGACCCTGAGGCAGCGCGCCAGACGCACGTTCGGCGGCGGCCTGGCGAGCACGAGTGGGACACGATCGCCGATCGCCGACCCGGCCTCTACGGCCGGCTCATGGATCCCGGCGCTGACCGCCTCTACCCGCCGAGCGCGCACCTCTTCTCCGGGGACGTCTTCGCCGAGGACGTCGAATAGACCTCCGCCCTCGAGCTGGCGCGCGTCTGCTCAGGCCTGTTCGGCAGCCCTAGCTAGCTGGCGATGACGCGCACGGCGGTGTCAACGCCCTCCCGCAGGATCTTACTGACCCGCTCAAAGTCCTCCACGACCCGCATCCCCGCCTTTTCGTACAACCGGGTTGCGCCAGTCAGGCTCTCTTCGTCCACGCCCAGGGCGACGACGGGCATGCCGCGTCCCCAGAAGACGCCGAACGAGTGGAGAAGCAGGGCGGCGCCAAGGCCTCGATTGCGCCAGCTGCGGCGTACCCCAAGGCTCCGGACCCAACCACCTTCGGGCGTCGTGGTGCATAGGGAGGTGCCCACGATCTCATCGCCGTGGGCAGCCACGATCCAAAGGCTTCGATCAAAGGCCGGCGCCACGGTCTGGCGCAGAAAGTCGTCGTAGTCCATCGGGAGGTGACCCCAGCTGTCGGAGAAGGCCTCCTCGACGGCGTCAAACGTTGACCGATCGTCGAGGCCTGGACGGAACGATCGGACGGAGACGCCTGGCGGCACCCGCGGTGCGGGAGGGGGCTCGGTCATGTCGATCCGCATTTTCAGAGAACGGCGGATGACCTCGAAACCCAAGACGCGCGCCCATTGGACGACCGGAGGGTTGCCGCCCATGACCCACCCATACAGCGATACACGTGTTCCCTCTGGCGCCTCGGGGACGTGCTCGCGTGCCCGGTCTTGGATCATCCGCGCCAGGGCGGTCCCGACCCCACGACGCCGCCAATCGGGATGGACGACGAGCGACGCCCGCCAGGAGACGCCCGCACCGCTTCCATCGATCCAGGCAGCGGCCACGAGGCCGGCGTCCGGCGCATGAACGAGCCAGGCATCAGTCTCAAGGTCGACAGACCCGAGTTCCTCGATCACGTCATCGGTCGTCGTGTCGAACGAGCCAGAGTCAGCCAGGTCGGCGGCCTTGATCAGCTCTGCGATCGCGGGTGCATCGTCGACGGTCGGGCGGCGCTGCGTCAGTGCTAAGCCTTCTGGCAGCTCGATCATTGGTCCCCAGCGTGACGAGGGGGGCGCCAGGCAGGCCCCATCGGTCAAGTTCTTCAGGTGGTGGTTATTCGGACGCGGCCCATTGGATCAGCCCGACCACAACGATGCCGCTGACCAGGCTCACGAACGCCGCGGTTCCTTCGGGCCCGTTGCCGTTCAGGGTGGGCGCGAGGCGGTCGATGACGGGCAGGCCAACGAAGGTGTAGCCGAGCCACATCACCGTGCCAATGACGGCCAGGATGGTCCGCCGCGTGCGCTCCCGGGTCATGGCCGAATCCTAGCAGAGGACCCTCGACGCTACGCCGGAGAGCCGGCCAGCCGCGCGCGCTCCGGAACGCGGTGGAAGAGCGCCGGATCGGCCCGGCCCGGCAGGGCGCGCAGCTTGGCTGCCGCCACCAGACCGATCGTGACCGGCTCAGTTTCCGCGTCGCTCCCGGCAGCGCCGGCCGTGCCCACGTCGGCCGTGCCCACGCCGGCAATGCCCACGCCGGCAATGCCCCCGCGATGCAGCGTCATGGTGCCCAAATGTGCTGCCACCTCGTCGACCTTGAACAGATTCCCCGGACGGATCCCATGCTGCTGGAGAAAGGTGAGCAGGCGCGCGTCCTCCTCCGCCTCCTCGGTCACCCGGAGGATCGTCACGTCGCCGCCGGCCGGCGCCTCGGAGAGCGGGATCCCCTCCGGCCGCTCAGGCGTGCGACCGTCGCGGGGAATCGGGTTGCCGTGGGGGCAGGTGGGTGGGCGGCCGAGCAGGTCGTCGATCCGATTCGTTACCCGATCCGAGAGGGCGTGTTGAAGGTGATGCGCCTCTTCATCGGCCTCCGCCCAGCCCAGCCCGACCACCTCGGTGAGGAGCCATTCCGAGAGTGCATG
>JALYLE010000044.1 GCA_030774375.1 Chloroflexota bacterium
CGTTGCTCGAGCTGGTCGGGCTGACCGGCCGCGAGCGGGAAAAGGTCGAGGGTTATAGCCGCGGAATGCGGCAGCGGCTGCACATCGCCCGCGGCCTGCTGCACGACCCCGACGTCCTCTTTCTCGATGAACCATCCC
This sequence comes from Chloroflexota bacterium, assembly GCA_030774375.1. The sequence continues at coordinate 139 of JALYLE010000044.1, forward strand.
TAGGCCTCGACCCCGTCGGCGCGCGCGAGCTGCGCCGCACGATTCAGTCGCTCGTCGAGGCCGGCAAGACGGTGCTGCTCACCACGCACTACATGTTCGAAGCCGATGCCCTGTGCGACCGCATCGCGGTCATCAATGGAGGAAAGATCGTTGCGCTCGGGACGGGCGCGGACCTGAAGAATGCGATCGTCAACCGCACGATCATCGAGATCGAGACGTTCGGCGTGACGCCCGACACTGTCCAGAGGCTGCGCGACGACCCCGACGTGATCGCGGTGAACACCGAGGAACGCGACCAGAGCGAGATCCTGCTGGTGCAGAGCGAGCACGGCCTCCAGATCACCCAGCGGCTCCTGACGGCGATCGGTGACACCCGAGTCGGCAAGGTGGTCGCTCGCGAGCCGACACTGGAGGACGCCTACGTGCACCTGATCGCCACGACCGGTGAAACCGATGGCGCCGCTCGAGCGGCGTCGGTGTCCTGAGGCGACCCGATGATGGAGTGGCTGCGCGTCGCCCGCCTGATCTGGTTCGTGACCTGGTTCAACATGAAGATGCTGCTGACCAGCGAGTTCTTCATCCTCACCACGTTCCTCTCCCCGATCATCTTCGCCACCCTCGCCTTCTTCCTCTTCAGGGCCGGGAACAATACGAGCGGCCAGACCCTGCTGTACGTAGCGCTCGGGGCCGGGATGATGGGGGTCTGGAGCACGACGCTCTTCGGCTGTGGTGGCGCCATCGCCTGGCAGCGCTGGGAAGGGACCCTGGAGCTGCTCGTCAACGCTCCGACGCGATACGACTACATCCTGGTCGGGCAGACCTTTGGTGCCGTGACGCTCGGCTTCTATGGCATCGGCGCCACGATCGTGTGGGGGATGCTGCTCTTCGGCATGCCGTTGGAGGCAAGCTTCCCGTGGCTCCTGCCGGTGGGCCTGGCGGCCGCGGTGCTCTCCCTGGGTTCACTCGGCATGCTGATCGCCACGACCTTCGTCCTCTACCGCCACGCGAATGCGCTCGGCAACCTGCTGGAGTACCCGATCTGGCTGATCGCCGGCCTGCTGGTGCCGATCGCCACACTGCCGCTATGGGTACGTCCCATAAGCTGGTTGCTCGCGCCCACCTGGGGAATGGAAGCGATCCGCGGCTCGGCCACCGGGCTCGAGCCGCCGTTCTTCGCCATCGCCATGTGCGTCGTCCTCGCGGTCGTCTACTACGTGCTCGCCCGGATCATCCTCGTCTACGTCCTGAACAAGGCCCGTCGCGACGCGACGCTGGCGCTGCAATGACGACGGCCGTCGCAGCACCGCGCACGTTCGCGGATCCGACGTCGTTGCGCGCCGCGTGGCGCGTCTTCTGGAATGGCGGCCTTCAGAGCTACGCCGCGCTCTTCAACTGGGCGCGACCGTCCATCTACATCCCGACCCTCATCGGCGGTCCGACCTTCCAGCTGCTCTTCTTCGCCGCTCTCGGCTCGTACGCCACGGGCCGTGATGCCGCCTACTTCGCGCTCGGCAACGCGGTGCAGGTGAGCGCCCTGGCCGGGGTCTTCGGGATGACGATGGCCATCGCCAACGAGCGCTGGTTCGGCACACTGCCGGCACTGCTTGCAACTCCGGCAAACCGCGCGGCGCTGTTCGCCGGCCGTTTCATCCCGCACATCCTGAACGGGCTCTTCGTGTCGCTCTACGCGATCGCGTTCGGGGTCGTCTTCCTGGGAGTGCGCTTCGACCCGTCGAAGCTCGGGGTGGCCGCCCTGGCGCTCGTGGTAACGGTCTTTTCCTGCACCGCCATCGGTTCAATGCAGGGAGCGATCTCGCTGCGGCTCCGAGACGGACTCTTCGGAGCGAACCTGCTGATGATGGGCTTCCTGATCTTCTGTGGCGTGAACATCCCCCTCCAGGTCCTCCCGGGCTGGATGCAGGTGATCGGCAACCTGCTCCCGTTCACCCACGGGCTGGAGGCGGTCAGGGAGGCGGCACGGGGAGCTGGTCTCGACCAGGTTGGGGGTCTGATCCTTACCGAGCTGCTCATTGGCGTGGCATACGCGGTGGGGGCCTTCCTCCTGTGGAGCTACCTGGAGCGCAGCGCCCGCCGCAACGCGACCCTCGACGTGCGCTAGGAACCCTCAGCGGCGCGCGGCTGGAAGTCCCATCGCCGGGCCGCGACGGTCAGGTGCACGCCGTCACAACCTGGGGTACTGCTTTCTCGCTGGTCGGCCGTACATGCTGCGCGTAGCGTCGCCGGACCATGACGCCCAAGTCTGCCCAGATGCCCCGACCGGTCGGCCTGTCGCTCGTCGCTGCGCTCATCGCGTCGGTGGTTGCCATGGCCGGGGCGAGCCACGCCGCCACCGGTGACCCGGTCCTGATCAACGAGGCCCTTGTCAGCCATACCGGAACGGACAGCACCGAATACGTGGAGCTCTTCGGAACGCCGGGTGCCTCGCTCGCAGGCATGAGCCTGGTGGTCGTCGAGGGCGACGCGGCGCCCCAGGTCCCCGGCACCGTCAC
>JALYLE010000045.1 GCA_030774375.1 Chloroflexota bacterium
GCATACACCGCGGCGATTCCAGCGCCGACCGGCGCCTCTCGAGCCAGCCGCAGGTAGCCGTCCACGAGGGCCTGCGTCTGCGTCGTGCGCGGGGCGTCGCGCACGACATCGCGCGCCACGCCCAAGCCGTCAGCGAAGCGCATCCAAAGCTCGGCGTGGTTCGCGTCACCGTGCTCCTCGTCCCACAGGTTGTCGAGGATCGACTGCCGCAGGTCGGCGCGATCGGTCCGCGAATGGAGGCCGGAAAGAATGCGCGGGAATGTGGATTCGAAGGCGTAGTACTGCTGCGCATACGCCTGCAAGGCCTCGGTCGGCAGCGTCCCTGCACGCCAAGCCTGATAGAAGGGGTGGTTCAGCAGGTGGCGCTCGGCAATGAGCGCGTCGATCTGGTCGAGCAAATTCACGGAAGGCCTCCCTCATCCCCCGCTGTCTGGTCTGGGAGATGGTATCCACCGGGAGTTCAGCCGTTCAGGAAACCGGCAGTGTTGACGACCTCGAAATCGGCACCGACCAGGGACTTGAGCTCGTTCAGCTCGTCGTCGCTCCAGCGAACGTCCGACGTGCCGGTGAAGTACCAGGGCGACCCATTGTCGGCGAGGATCATCCCGTAGCGCTTCATGGCGGTCAGGATTAGCCGCATGCGTGGGCTGAAACCGCCGATCCGGAAGGCGGCCTTGAGGCGAACGCGCAACCCCATTGGCGGCAGCGATGACGCATTGCCGATCCCCGCGTCGTGGCGCGCAGGATAGATGTGCATGTCGCGCGTCTCGGGCGCTGTGAAGCGGATCGCATGACGAATGACTCCCGAGGCGACCTCGCCATATCGGACCAAGCCGGGGAGGATCGGCAGCCCCGCTGCGTCGGCGCTGGTCCAACCGTCCGGGCGCAGGGCATTCGAGCGAAGATCCCAGATGGCGCCGGAACCGGCACGCCAGCCGGAGCTCGTCTTCACCGCAGAGTAGAGCTCGTACAGCTTGCAACCAGCCGTATCCCACATCAGCATGTGCCGGTCACTGCCGGCCTCGATCCTTGGGTGCGCGGGGATGGGGTACGGGCCGGAATCGGACTCATCGGCGTACTGGAAGCTGACGCGGACGCGCGGTGTCGAGCTGCCGACGACGTTGTACGGAATTCCGTACCCGAGGTACGAGCCGAAGTCGGGGTGCAGGTGTGCAGTCGAGCCAATGGTGGCAACCAGCGCCGACGAGTTCGCCGCGACCGGTAGCCCGTCCACGCGTTTGTTCCAGACATTGCTGGATGGAAAAAGCGCGCAGGCGGTTGTGGGTGGTGGCGTGGTGGCAGGCCTTGCGGTCGGTACCGCGGTTGGCGCCAATGTCGGCCTGAGGGCAGCGGGCGTTGGCGCAGCCGTGGCTGGACTGGCCGCAGGTGTTGCGCCCGTAGCCCTGACCGATGGCTCCGCGACTGGCGTCCCGGAGCTGGACGAGGGAGCGGCGGCTGCGACCTCGATACTCGCGGACTGGGATGGACGAGCCACCTGGACTTCGTCAGGGGGTCGGATGGCGAGCGATGCACCCACGATGAGCAGCGCAACGAGGGCGAGCGCCGCGGCCCCGCGTCGATGGGATGAGCTGGGTGGCACGAACCCCATTAGGCCTCGGACCCTGGGCCGCGAACAGCCCGACGATCGGCCTACCCTTGACGGCGAATGGCCTCTGGCGGGACCTCACGAACCGGGGCAGCCGGACGTTTCATTCGCACAGAAAACGAAGCTGGAGCTGAATCCAATGGCCTTCATCGCCGTCCGCACCACCGGCATCTTCTGCCGCCCCGACTGCCCGACTCCGCCTCCCCACCCGACCCACGTCGAGCGATTCGACACGGCACGAGACGCGCTGATCGCGGGGTTTCGGCCATGCCGCCGCTGCCACCCTCTCGCTGGCCGGGACGCGCCGGAGTGGGTGCGTCATGCGGTATCCACGGTGGAAGCCAGTCCGGAGGCCGCATCTGTTATCGACAAGACCGACCGCGTCAGCCGCTGGCTCGAGCGGGAGCACGGCATCACCTTCGCCGGCTATCGGCGCCTCCGGCGCCTGACCCCCGTCATCCGCTCCGCGCGCCAGGCTCGCCGCCATCGGTCCGGTGCGCACCAGGTGGTGACAACCCTCATCGACAGCCCCCTGGGTCCGATGCTTGCGGGCGCGACGGATGCCGGCCTCTGCCTTCTCGAGTTTGCGGATCGACCGATGCTGCCGACCCAGCTGGCTATCGTTCGTCGCCGTCTGGGGCCGATCGTTGCCGGGTACCACCGCCATCTCGACCAGCTCGCCACCGAGCTCGACGAGTACTTCGCGGGAAACCGGACCGCCTTCGAGGTTCCGATCGACGCGCCCGGCAGCCCCTTCCAGCAGCATGTCTGGCAGCAGCTGCGCCAGATTCCGCACGGCTCTACGGCGAGCTACGCAGCGCTGGCCGATGAGTTGGGGCGGTCGGGCGCAGCTCGCGCCGTCGGCCGAGCAAACGGATCGAATCGGGTCGCAATCGTGATCCCGTGCCATCGCGTGATCGCAGCCGACGGGGGCCCGGGCGGGTACGGCGGCGGGCTCGATCGCAAGCGCTGGTTGCTCGACCTCGAGCGGGGTTCGTCATCGGTCTTGACCAGCCATACTTGAGGCCGATGCGCCGCACCGACCTCGCTAGCCTCTTCGACTACAGCTACTGGGCCACTCGCCAGGTCCTGGCGAGCGCCGAGCAGGTCAACCTAGAGCAGTTCACCGCGCCGCCGACATTTACCTATCGCAACCTGCGTGGCACGCTGGTCCACACCCTTGACGTCGAGTGGAGCTGGCGGATCCGCCTGCGAGGCGAGCACCCGGACCTGTGGGACACGTCGCTCCAGGAGCGCGACTACCCGACCGTGCAGGCCCTGGCGGACCACTGGAAGCGTGACGAGGCGGAGATGCGAGCGTGGGTCGACGGGCTGAGCGACGACGACCTGGAACGCATCGCAGAGCTGGGCAACGCGGACCGCTATCCGCTGTGGTGGTACCTCGTGCACATCCTCACCCACAGCGGGGCGCAGCGCCGCGACGCGGTGCTGATCCTGACCGACCTCGGTCACCCACCGCCGGAGCTCGAGTTCCTGTACTACGCAGACTGGCGCCGCGACAACCCCTGACGCGATGCGGGCGAACGATTGACCGATACCAGCCGCCTGGAGACGTTCTGCGACGGCGTCTTCGCCATCGCCATCACGCTGCTCGTGCTGGGGATCCGCGTGCCTGACCCCTCGGAGAACCTGGGTGCGGCCCTCGTTCACGAGTGGCCGACCTTTCTGGCCTACCTGATCAGCTTCGTCACGATCGGGATCATGTGGGTCAACCACCATCGGCTATTCGCGCTCATCGAGCGATCGAATCCGACCTTCGCCTACATCAACATCGGGTTCCTGCTCTTCGTGGCCTTCGTCCCGTATCCGACCGAGCTGATGGCGACGCAGCTGTCGGGCGGCTCCGACGCGGGCAGGACGCTTGCGATGCTCCTCTACGGCGGAACGTTCGTCGCCATTGCGATCATGTTCAACGCAATCTGGCTCTACGCCGCGTCGGGCGCTCGACTCCTCCGACCGGGCCTCGACCTCGAAGCGCTGAAGATCGGGGCGCGGCGCTTCTCGATCGGCCCACCCGCCTACCTGATCATCACCCTGCTGGCGGTCGTCAACCCGTACATCAGCCTGGCGCTGGTTGGGCTGGCGGCGGTCTATTGGATGCTGCCGGGGAGTGCGCCGGATCCGGCACCCCGGTCGTAACCGGCGGGCGGTGTGGCGGAGTGCCGCTACGGCGCCATCCGAACGTAGGCTGCGCCTCGAAGGTCCACCCGGACGCCAGACGCGGTCCGCGCCCACCGGACCACGACCTCGCTGCAGATCGAGCAGCGAAGGACCACGCCAGGCCCGTGCGTCCAGGCTCGGAGCGAGCCGATGGCGCCGCGATTGCCGCAGTGCGCACAGCAATGGACCATCGGCGTGAGATCGAAGCCAAAGAGCTCCAATAGCTCGCCGGCCACGGCGTTTGCGTCGAGCACGAGCGGCTCGTCCATCGGCCCACCCTTCCGTCGTTCGCTCGTCATGTTGTCGGCCCAAAGCGCTCGGTGCGGACCCGCGCGGGCGTGACGCCGAGGTCGGTCACGCCGGCCGCTGCCGCCTCGACGAGCAGCGTCGGCCCGCAGATGTAGACGAGGGGCTCGGTACCCAGCCCCGTAAGCATGTCGGTCAGCATCTGTTCGTCGATGCGACGGCCGTATCCGGTCCAGCCTGGCGGCTGCTCGCGAGTGAGGGTGTGCGCCACCCGAACCCCGTCGCCACCGCCCGCGAGTCGCTCGAGCTCCTCGCGATAGATCACGTCGCCAAGCGCCCGGGACGAGTAGAGCAGTGTCACGGGCGTGCGGTCCCCGGTCTCCACGCGCTCGCGGAGGATCGCCATCAGTGGCACTACCCCGGAGCCGCCGGCAACGAGCAGGACCGGCCCACCAAGCTCCGGATCCCAGACGAAGTAGCCACCGATGGGGCCGCGGACCTCCACGAGATCGCCCTCGACCAGCACGTCATGAAAATACGGCGAGACCTCCCCATCCTCGATGCGCTCGATACCCAGGTCGATTTCGCCCTCGTGGGTCGGGGGCGAGCCGATGCTGTAGCTGCGCTGCGCCTGGTAGCCATCCTCCGCCGTCAGCCGCACATCGTAGTGCTGGCCAGCGCGATGCGGACGCCATGCGGGCAGTGAGAGCGTGAACGTCTTGACCCGATCGGTCTCCGGCGTGATGGCCGTCACGGTGGCGAGCTGCCAGGCGAGGGGCTCCGCCATCAGTCGCCGCTGTAGCGCTCTTCATGCCAGGGGTCGCCACGGTTGTGATAGCCGAGGGACTCCCAGAAGCCCGGCTCATCTTCGGCGGTGAGACGCAGCCCGCTCACCCACTTGGCGCTCTTCCAGAAATAGAGGTGCGGGACCACGAGTCGCGCGGGTCCGCCGTGGGTCGGCTCGAGCGGGGCGCCGTCGTAGCGGTAGGCGACGAAGGCCTGCCCGTTGATCACGTCGGTGAGCGGCAGGTTGGTGGTATAGCCGCCGACCGAGTACGCGATCACAAAACGAGCCGCCGTCTCGATCTCTACGTGCTCGAGGAGGGTGTCGACACTGACCCCAGTCCACTGCGTGTCCAGCTTGGTCCACTTCGTGACGCAGCTGATGTCGACGGTCCAGTCGCGTGCAGGAAGGGCACCGAACTGCTCCCAGGTCCAGCTGACTGGCTCCCGAACCATGCCTTGAATGGTGAATGACCAGCGGTCGAGCGGGACGTGGGGCGTGGGACCTGCGGAGAGGACCGGGAAATCGCGGGTCAAGTACTGGCCGGGCGGCAGACGGCTCTTCTGGTCTCCTTCGGGCAGGCGCCGCCGCCCAAAGAAGCCCCGCGACACGAAGCGGTCGGCCATGGGTGAACTATACCGATGGTGCGCCTGGCGGCGACCTGCCGTCCGCGCTACTCCTCGTGCGGCAGACCGCGTTCGACGGCGGCCCATCCCGCGGCCAGGAAGCGCACCGCGACGATTCGATCACGGACCGGCGGGTGATCCGGGACGATCAGCGCGCCTGCGAAGCCCGGCAGCAAGGGGGAGTGCCCGAACGTGACGGCGATCAGCCGCTCACCCTGATGCGGTCCTGATTCGATCCGGTAGAGCGTTTCCTGCCCGAGGTGGTCGTAGTGGACCCAGTACGGGTCGGTGACCGCCACCCGCGTCAGCTCCGTGCCGGCCACGAGGCGGCGGGTCGGATCGGTGGCGAGCAACGCCGGCGATCCGGCGAACCACATCTGCTTCGCTTGATGCTCAAGTTCCAGAGCGTCGTTCCACGACTCCCACCAAGACTGTGGACGCGCCTGAGCCTCGTCGACGGCGATATCGGCGAGCACGACGAATTCGTCCGGACGGTGGTCGAGCGTCGCGCAACGATCGTCGCATCGTGGCAGCAGCAGGCGCTGGAGCTCACCGATCGTGAGCCGGGCGCTCAGCCATGCGTGGAACTCGATGAGATCCCGACCCCGGGCCGCGGGATCGATGAGGGCCAGCACCTCCTCGCCCTGGCGGACGAGCTTGACGACGCTGGACGCCGCGACCGCCTCGTCCTCGGGGACGTAGGGTGGCCTGGTTGTCGGCAGTTTTCGGGGCACGCGGAGATGAGATGCGGACGGCAGACATTCGGCAAGTACCCCGGACCGCCCCAAACTGCACCAGACCGCACCGGACCATCACGCAGCCGCCAAGTTGAGGGGCGAAATGGTGCGGCCAGGCAACGCCGGGGCGACCGGCGCCCCGTGGGCCGTAGAATCGTCGTCCCGACCGGAGGCGCCTCTCGCCGCATGACCCGCATCCTTCTCTACACCGGCAAGGGCGGCGTAGGCAAAACGAGCATCGCCGCCGCCACGGCGCTTGCGTGTGCCGAGCGCGGGTACCGGACCATCATCCTGTCGACCGACATCGCCCACAGCCTCGGCGACGTCTTTGGGACAGAGCTGGGTCCCGAACCACGCGAGATCAGCGCGAACCTGTGGGGGCAGGAGTCGGAGGTCTTCTTCAACGTTGCGCGGTACTGGGGCAGGATCCAGGCGTACGCGGCCAGCGTGCTGCGCTGGCGGGGCCTCGACGAAGTGCTCGCCGAGGAGATGACCGTCCTACCCGGAATGGATGAGGTCGGCAGCCTGCTGTGGATCGCAGACCACCATGACTCCGATCTCTACGACGTCATCGTCGTCGACGCCGCCCCAACCGGCGAGACGCTGCGCCTGCTCTCGCTGCCGGAGGCGATCAAATGGTGGATGGAGAAGGTGGAGCCGATTGGTCGAAGGATCAGCCGGCTCACCGGGCCAATCGTTCATCGCGTGGTCGGCATCCCAATCCCCGACGAGGCGGTCTTCGACGCCGGCGAGGAGCTCTTCTCGCGGCTTGAGCATATGCGCGAGCTGCTGGCGGACCATGAGAAGACATCGGTACGGGTGGTACTGACCCTGGAGCAGGTCGTGATCAAGGAGGCGCAGCGCGCCTTCACCTATTTCCACCTGTACGACTACCCGACCGACCTGGTGATCGCCAACCGGATCCTGCCCGACGACGTCGGCCGCTACTTCCGAGGCTGGTACGAGGCACAGCAGGTGAACGGGCCGCTCGTCGAGCGCACCTTCGCTCCCATCCCCATCCTGCGCGCGCCCTACCTCGACCGGGAGGTGGTCGGTTTCGAGGTGCTCCGTCAGCTGGGCAGCGCGCTATACGGTGACGCGGACCCGACGCAGCACTTCTATCGCGGCCGCCCGTACTCGGTGGTCCGGGACGATGGCGCCTACATCCTCTCGGTCGAGCTGCCCTTCACAGAGCGCGACCAGATCTCGCTGTCACGCCATGCCGACGAACTCGTGATCGACCTGGGTGGCTGGCGGCGTAATCTCGTCTTGCCACGCGCGCTGATCGACGCGAAGGCGCTCGGGGCGAAGTTCGAGGACCACGTCCTGAAGATCAGGTTCGCAGCGCCGCCGCGAACCAAACCTGGAGGTGTCAGCCATGCCGGTTAAGGAAAGCAGCACGGACCTCGAGCGAAGGCTCGCTACCCTCGAGAGACGCCTGGCGCGCAGCGAGAAACGGACCGCGGCGGAATCCGTCTTCTGGGCAATCGTGCACAACATCTTCCCGGAGCAGGCGCGCACGCACATGAAGGCCGCCGGACGAGAGCAGCTCCTCGCGGCGAGGGTCTACCTCGACCAGTGGATCGCCCGGCTCGACAAGGGAGAGGCGGCCGCCGACCAGCGCCGCGAACAGATCGAAATCAAGTAAGGGCACTCCGCCCGAGCCATCCGCTTCAGCCTGTTGCACTGAGCAGCTGACCAGCCGAGGGCTGAGCAGCCTCACCCTCACGCGCGCAGCAGGGCGATCATGCCCGTCCCCACGGCGATGGCCAGTACACCGGCCCGCTGGACAGGGCGCAGGCGCTCTCCGAAAAGGAAGACGGCTCCGATCACCGCCAGCGCCGCGAACTGCGCCGTGAGAACCGAGGTGACCGCGAGGCTGGATCGTGCTCCCAACCCCACGCAGAAGAAGCCGACGACCTCGGCCAGCCCGGCGATCACCACCATGGGAGCCGCGCTTCGGCTGATCCTCAGCCGGTTGCCGATAATCAGGGGTGCCGTGACAAGCAGCACGCCGGCCACCCGGGGCGCCAGCGCGACCCAGCCGAGGGGCAGCGACTGGCTGACGCGGCCGGTGGCGTACAGGCTCACGCCAAAGGCAAGGGCCGCAGCGAGGCCGAGGACGGCGGATAGGACCGGTCGTCGGGAGAGCGAACCCACCTCTGCGTCCTGGGTCGCATCGGCCGAGGCGGCTGTCAGTGCGCCGCCCACTACGACCAGGACCAGAGCGGGGAGCAGGCCCGCGACCAGGGGCGCGCCAACCATGATCGAGATGAGCGCAGCGATCGCCCCTTCGGTGGCCACCAGGGGCGCAACGACGCCGACCCGGCCGATCCGGAGCGCCGCGTACTCGACTCCGAGCCCGATCACATTGCCAAGGCCCGCCATGACGAGCCAGGGATACGCACTGGGGGTCAAGCCGCGGACGTCCAGCAGGGCTCCCGCCGCGGCGAAGGGCAGGCCAACGAGCATCACCCAGGCGACGGTGGCGGCGGCACCGATCAGCCGGCTCGACCTGGTTGAGGCAAGGGTTGATGCCGCGAAGGCGACCGCGGCTCCCAGGCCGCCCAGGATGGCGAGCATTTCGTGATCGCGTCCGTGTTTCAGCCGAGCAGATCGTTCGCAGGCGTGACGAGCCTGCGCAGAACCGAGAAGCCATCGCGGTAGGTGCCCGCGGCGAGGGCGGTCGCCCGACATAGCTGTTGAACGCGCAGGAGCGCGGCCAGCGCACCTTGCGCCGGCTCGCCGGGATCCGGCCTGAGCTCCACCACCGTGACGTCCAGCTCGCTGAGTTCCGCGCGGAGGCGTTCGAGGTAAGCCTCCCTCCGCGGATCGGGCGGGTCGATGTCCAGCAGAACGACGCCGTCCTCGGCGCCCGCGGCCTCGATCGGACCGTGGCGAAACTCGCTGGGCGTACCCGCTGCCGCCTGGCGAGCCACCTTCTCGTGCCAGAGCAGCGCTCCCGCCTCGGCGATCCCGAGCCCTGACCCAAATCCCAGGAACCAGGTTTGTCGGGCGTCCGCCAACGAGCGGCCGGCGGGCGTCACGGTTTCCCACGAGGCAACGATGCTCCGTAGCCGCAGCCCGATCGCGGACACGGCATCGGCGTCCGTTGGAAGCGCACCGGCAATTGCCAGCAGCGCGCCCAGGGTCGCGAGCGCGGACTTCGTCGAGGCGCCACGTTCGTCGCCACTCGCCACGATGGATACCAGCGTGGCGCCGGTCGCCAGTGGCGAGTCGGACTGGGCCGTGATGGCCAGGACCGGAGCGCCGATGGCCGCCGCCTGGCGCGCGGCCGCCACCGTCTCCGGGCTCGCCCCGCTCTGCGAGATCGCCACCACCAGGTCTGAGGGCTCGACGTGCCAGCCATCCGAATCCCCAAGCACGGCCTCGGTCGACTGCCGCACGAGGAGATCCCTTCCGCCCCCCAGACGGGCGCGCCAGACAGGGGCGGATGCCCTGCCCATCGCCAGGGACGCGCCCGTACCGACGAGGACGAGACGACGCGCGCCATCGATCAGCGCCGCGAGGCGCGGGCGAAGCCGTTCGACCGCCGAGAGTGTGCCCTCGACTGCGTCGGGGCCCGCGGCCAGCTCTCGACCCATCTCATCGGGGCCATCCTGGGACGCCGCAGACAGGATGTCCTGGGATTGGCCCCTTGCCCCGCTCATCCCTTGACACCGCCACTGGCAAGGCCCGCCACGATGTAGCGCTGGAAGACGAATGCGATGACGACCGGCGGAAGAGCGGCGATCACCCCACCGGTGGCCAGCAGCCCAAAGTCGAGGCCATGCCGCCCGATGAAGTCATTGATCGCCACGGGAAGCGTTTTGGAGGCGGTGGTCTGGGTCATGATCAGGGCGTACAGGAACTCGTCCCACGCCATCAGGAAGGCGAGCAGCGCGGTCGAGAAGATACCTGGCAGGGAGATCGGCACGATCACCCTCCAGAGGACGCCCAGCCGGGAGCAGCCGTCGACGCGGGCCGCATCATCGAAGTCCGACGAGATGGTGGCGATGTAGCCGCGCATGATCCAGATCACGAACGGCGTCACGAAGGACGCGTAGATGATGATCAGGGAAAGCTGCGTGTCGCGCAGGTTCAGGAAGGCCATGATCTGATACAGGGGCAGGATCAGCGCGATCGGGGGGAGCATGTAGGTGGCCATGAACGCCAGGATCAGCCACCCGCGCCCCGGGAAGCGGAGGCGCGCGAAGGCGTACGCGGCCGGCATCCCGACCACCAGCGACACGATCGTCACGGCCGAGGCGATCACCGAGCTGTTGATGAGAGCGGCGCGGAATCCCTCGGCATTGGCGTCGGGCGAGCTGCCAAAAGTGAGCTCCGCGAAGCGGTCCAGGCTGATGTGCTGTGGGATCCATGCCAGCGGGCGCCTGAGCAGATCGACGGGCGCGGCGACGCTCGAGATGAGGAGCCACACGAACGGGGCCAATACGACGATGATCGCCAGCAGCATGCCCGCGTACAGCAGCGTGGATGCCAGGATCCCGCGCCGGAAGAGCCGATGGCGGACCGAAGCGGTTGGCGACCTCGTGGCCATCAGGTGCGACCCGTGCGCCCCAGGAGGCGCAGGTAGACCGCCGCCAGCACCATGATGACCAGCGCGATGAGGTAGCCGAGGGCGGCACCTTTGCCGAAGTCGAATCCCTGGTACGCGGTCTGGTACGCGTAGATGGCGATCGTCTGGGTCGAGTTGGCCGGTCCGCCGTTTGTCATGATCCAGACGATGTCGAATACCTTGAAGGCCTCCATCGTGCGAAGCACCAGCAGGATGAGGATGACCGGGGTGACGAGCGGCAGCACGATGTGGCGGAAGACCTGCAGCGCTCCCGCACCGTCGACGCGCGCCACCTCAATGATCTCGCGGTCGATCGCCTGAAGCCCGGCCAGCAGCAGGATCGCAACCAAAGGGGTGATCTTCCAGACGTCAGCCAAGATCACCATCCACATTGCGAGATCACTGTTCGACAGCCATGGCTGGTAGCTGTGGAGCACGCCTGTCTGCGTGAGCAGGGCGTTGAGTGCTCCGTATTCGGCGTTGTCGATCCAGCGCCACATGAGGGCGTTGACGATCGTCGGCAGCGCCCATGGCAGGATGATGATCGTGCGCAGCAGCCAGCGGATGCGCAGCGGCTGGTCCATGAGCAGGGCGA